>JAIUYC010000391.1 GCA_020216575.1 Coleofasciculus sp. S288
GCGGAATCGCCTGAGCTTCATCCCAATAGGCAATGTTTCCAATGGGTGGGATGCGCCATCGGTGTGGGTGATGATGCATTCGCTGAGGAGGGTAGCTGACATAGATGCCCTCAGTTTGCCGTTGCCAATACAACAAATGGGATGTTTTGCCCGCCCCTTCTGCCCCCTGCAACTGGACAAACAGCTTTGCCCTGACTGGTGGCGGTTGAGATAAACCCCGGTCAATCCAACTTGTTTCAATCAACTCATCGAACTCTTCTGAGATGAATGGATTGCGATCTAGTCCGAGCCGATGGTAAGGATCGTCAGATATCATAGTTGCGATCGCCTCGGAATCACCCGAATTGGAACAGTTTGTTTTTTGCTCCCCAAAATACCCACCCGAACTTCAGCCCTGAGTTCCCAAATCACGCGGAATAATTTGCCATCAAAGGAAACGGGTACCTCTCGCGGCAGATGACATTGAAAGGAACGTACATCGCTAGCAGACAGTTGACCCAACTCTAACGTCACAACGGTTTGCTTTTGCTTGCTGCCTCGCCCTTCCGTGTGCCAACCCAATTTGACTGTCAATGGCTGTGATGGCTGGCTAGACTGCCAAGTTACCTGTCCTGTTACCGATTTACCTAGTTCCACAACTGAATCCTTGAGAGTCAGGTATAACATCACACAACCTCCGGTTCCACTTGTAAACAAAACACCGAATCATCTTTAATAATGCCTGGGATGTTTAGATGAACGTCAATACCCCACAAAACATAGTTTGCCTCGTTAGAACTTTTAACTCGGATGGTCGGAGTGCCATCAGCCGGAATGCGAATGTGCCAGTCTCGCTCAATGCGAGTGGAACCGGGTACTACCTCTAGTGTTGGTAAGTCCTGATACCAAACAGGTTCCCCATAGAAGCTGGCAGAGCCACTGCCGCGATTGTCCATGTACACTTCTAGGCAGATTAAGCGACCCCACACCCAACCCTGTGTCTTTGCTGAATACCCAGATTTGAGATGACGGCGAAAGGTGAGCGTCAGGGTTTCCCCTAGGCGCAAAGGATAACAGGGAAGAACTAGTTCGCCTGGATTAGCCCGTTTCAGAGCTTGTAACTTAACAGGTACTGCCCAGATAGAACTGATTCCTGCCAGCGCCAGCAGAAAACCAAATAGACTGATCAGAATGCGAAAAATTATGTGTATTCCACTCCCCAGAATGCCAGTGTAGATGATCCATGGAGCAAGCAGCAGCATGAAGGCTCCAGAGAACAGCATTACTCCTATTTTCATTCCTTGGCGGGTATTGTCGAAATCTACGAACACAAATCCTACTGCTTGCTTTTCAGGCTGTTGGTCTACACGTTGAAATAGTTTTTCTGCCAAGGTTTGCAATCGGAATTTTAACTCAGGTGGCTGGAGTGGATTAGCCATAATGCCTTCTCTTGCTCGATAGGAGACTCCACTATTCTCTTCACTCTTTCTGCAGTCGGGTAGATGCAAGGGTGAGTATTAGCCGTAAATTCTTCAGTGCGATCGCAAATCACCCAAAGTTAGCTTGACAAAGAAAACCCAAGATCTACTCCAATTCACTTATCAACTTACTTGCTTCCCCAGGGATTCAATCTCCTCAATCAGATTGAGTAAGTCAAGCTGACTCGATTGGTGTTTGCGAAGTAAAAACGCTTGTTCCTGTGTCCAAGCGTAGAAATCAGTTTCGTAGAGGCTTGGTGTAGGCATTGGTTTCTCTGGGTTCATTAGCTTTCTTCGCCGGAAGCCCCACACCATAGCGGTACTCCGCTTGGTGTCGGGATGGATAGGCGGGTTGCTGTAGGGACTCTTATCAACCAATCAATCTGGCGAGTCTTGACCCTCAATGTACTTCTTTAACGCCGACACGGTTACACCGCCACAAGAGGCAATGAAGTAAGACCCATTCCACAGAACGTCTTTGTAATAAAAGCTATTAACCCTGTCCTCAAACTCAGAGCGTAATCTACGACTGGTAACGGTTTTGACACTATTTACAAGCTTGCTCAGTTCAATTCCAGGGTGGTATTGAAACAGTAAATGAACGTGGTTTTCTTCCCCGTTAAATTCAATTACCCGACACTCCCATTTTTCTAGTAAATCCTCAAAGACTTCGTGCAAGCGGTCTAGCATTTCTTTGGTGAATAGGTTTTTTCGATACTTTGTTGTCAGTACCAGATGAGCCTTTAAGTCTGATACAGAACGCCCTCTAGAAACAAAATCATTTTTCATCCGAGAAAGTATTTTAATTGGTGTATACTAAAACAGTAGCACCAATTAACTCTTCAAGTGAGAACTGCTTACCAGTACCTATTACGTCCAACAAAACACCAAGCCACAGAACTAGACAGATGGCTGTCAATGCTTTGCGCTCAATACAACTACTTGTTGGCTGATAGGTTTAACTGGTACGAGCAAAACCGCTCTCCTGTTAATGCTTGTCCTCTCGTCTGTCACTTGCCTGAGTTGCGCGACAATCCCGACTATTACTCGCAAAAGAAAACGTTACCTCAGCTCAAGAAAACTCATCCTTGGTATGGCGAGATTTACTCTCAAGTCCTTCAGGATGTTGTTAAGCGAGTTAAGTTAACATTTGACCGTTTTTTAAAAGGTGATAGTAGCGGCAACCGTAGCGGAAAACCGAGATTTAAGGCTCGTAACCGTTATCGTACCTTCACTTATCCTCAGATGAAGGACGGGTGTTTGCAGGGGAATCTGATTAACTTGCCAATGTTCGGGAAGGTCAAGGTTGTCTTGCATCGCCCTATCCCTGATGGGTTCAAAATTAAAACGGCATCTGTCACCAAGAAAGCTGATAGGTTTTACCTGACGCTTTCCCTGGAAGACAAGACAATTCCAGAAATCAAACCGGATTTCAACCCAGATAAAATTACCGGAATTGATGTTGGTTTAAAGGAGTTCTTAACAACCTCCGAGGGTGAAACCGTTGCTATACCGCAACATTACCGCAAATCCCAAAAGCGTCTGCGAGTTCTTCAAAAGCGGGTATCACGCCGCAAGAAAGGAAGCAACGGTAGAACAGACGCTATCAAACAACTAGGGAAGCAACACAAGAAAGTTGCAGACAAACGCAAGGATTTCCACTTCAAAACAGCAAATTGGCTGTTATCAAAATATGACGTTGTAGCTCACGAAGAGTTGAATGTCAAAGGACTAGCTCGTACAAGGTTGGCTAAATCTGTGCTGGATGCTGGGTGGTCAAGCTTCCTGTCAATACTGACAAACAAAGCCGAAAATGCTGGCTTGTTGGTTGTCCCAGTAAGCGCCCGTAACACCTCACAAGATTGCTCAAATTGCGGCGAGAAAGTTCCTAAAAAGCTGCATATTCGGTGGCACGATTGCCCTCATTGCGGGTGTAGTCTCGACCGAGATCATAACGCAGCAATAAATATAAAAAATAGAGCGGTGGGGCAACCCGTTCTTAAAGCCAAGAGCCTCCTAAGCGATAGCCGGATTGTCTTGGAAGCCTACACCGTACCTGTACTCAGGTCGGTGTAGGAGTTGTCACTTTCCAACCTCAACGTCACCATTGTAGAACTGCCTATCAACTCAGGACTTACACAAATTTCCTTTTGAACCGTCATTGGTAGGGGCGAAGCCCAGTGTGGGAGAGATAAGTGTACACCACAGCCCCGACACGGGGAGAGAGCAAGATGCCTTTTGTCTTACTTCTCCCCACAGCTCGATCGGAAAAACCCAGCTTGGGGGTCTGCCCCCTAAACCCCCCAGTGGGGGACGGAGTGCCTACCTAGAGACCCCCTGCACAAGGATTGATCGGTTGTATTTCCTCAAAACTTATCAGGCATCCACGGTGCTGAACCAGTAAATAGCTGAGTGGCAATGGCAAGGGCAGCATCACTGGCTTCGATATGACCGATGAGTTGCAATTGATAGGGTGTGAATAGTCCCGTATAGAGGGGAGCGAGTCCCCGGATATCTAACTGCAACTCGCCTCGACCTCCTCTACTCACCTCGCCCCGTCCCTTAGAAACCGTTAGGATAAACTGCCCGTTGTTTTCAGGCAATAAATCGTCCCGAACTGCCAAATGCAATTCCGCCTCTACTTCCAAGGGATAGCCCCGCTTAGAGAGTGCTCCTACTACATCAACCACTCGCAGCAACCAGCGATCTAGATGCCGCGCATGCCCGGTTTGCTCAGGTAACAGCAGTAAGAATGGATCGAGGGGTGAACCCCACCAAAGTACCTTATCGATTTGCGATCGATGATCGCTCAGGAACGTCAACAAACGCCGCCCTGCTGCCGGAGTTAAAGCAACCCAATCTCGAATTGACAGGTTGTTATCTGAGCGTTGGCTGAAAATGATATAGCCTTCGGGTTGCGCTGGAGAACCGACCACATAAGCATAAATTGTCTCATTTGGTGGCTGAAGCACGAACTGCCACATGATCGGATTTCGAGCCAAATTGCCATTATTTTTAATCGCCCATTGCTGGTGCAGGTTATGAAAAATCTCCGGCTGCGGCACAACGGAGCGAATTGGCAAAGTGCGGTCATTGAGCATAATACTGGCAGCAGGTAACTCCCAATAACAACCAGCCCCTGCCTGTTCGTATCCCACTTTCCGATAGGGGCGTTGAGTTGCCGCATAAAGTGTCGAAAGCGGCACTCCTTTGGTATGAAGTTCCTTGAGGGTGTAAGTTAGAAGTTTAACGGCTATCCCCGTGCCTCGATATTCGGGTGGTACGCCCACAGCAGCGATACCTGTCATCGGTACGCACTGACCTTCATACCACTGACCCATGTCCAAAAGCGCTAAGCCACCAGCCACCTCGTCCCCAGTGCGGATCACTCGAAAGTTTTCCAACCCGATAGTATTGGAATAAAGCGACCAGTAATCATCGATCTGGGGATTAAAGCACTGACCCAGAATTTCGGCCAAGCGTTGGGCTTCCTCATCGCCTGAACAATTGCTAAATGTGAGCGGAGATGTCATAAATGCCAAGAAGTTTACGATTCTTCATGAAGTAGTGAGAAAAAATTTAAGCTTCATTGCGAAGTCATAAGACAGTCAACCTAGCGTGCTAACTTCTATTGATGTTGACAGACAGCTCGGCTTTAGGAAAGGAGGACACCTTGGATTTGCAAACTGCTCAAGCCCCAGAAACTTTTTTTCGTGAAGATATCAGTGAGTACGTCGCTCAGCTTCAGCTTCACATGACGCTACAAGCGCGTAACTTAGTTCCGACG
>JAIUYC010000392.1 GCA_020216575.1 Coleofasciculus sp. S288
TATTAAGCAATATGCCTTAGACCAAGTCTTAAATCAGTATGAATCACTGTTTGAATCGCTAACAGCTTGTCCAGTCCTTAACTGGGGTTTTAGACTAGTGCAGTCCAGCAATCGAATTTGGTGAATTAGATCTAGCCCATCCGAATTAGAATTACGTCTGTTGGTAGGGGCATGGCATGCCATGCCCCTACCATTGATGCTTGAGAGACTGTCTTTGCATAAGTCGTGAGCTAATGCCGAACCGACGGAACGTCTCTACAAGGTTATGCGGACTGCTCTCAAAAATGGGGTAGGAAAGGTAGGAAAAGTAGGAAAAGTAGGAAAGGTAGGAAAGGTAGGAAAAGTAAGCTCCTTAAATTAGGTTTTATAGAGATTAATTTCTAAAAAGTCTTCATAAAATTTTATGAAAAAAATCTTCACTAAGTGGATTAATAGAATTAAACTCAGCTCAATTGACGTTTCAATCAGCATTCTTTTGCTAGCAAAAGGTCATGACTACTAAGCTAGAGAAACAGAGGGCAGAAATTCAATCAGCCGTTGAAGAATTGGCCAAGAATTTCCCCACCAATCCTACAAATATCGAATCCATTTACAACGTCTTGACAGACCACCTAAACAGAAATCCTTTCATCTTTGGGGCTGCATTTGCTTTTGCACCAGAGATTTCAAATGCCTCGCCTTTCGTATTTAGAGTTGAGAAGGGATTAGAACAGAAAGACATTGCAGCTGAGCTTGACTACACACAAGCACTTCGGTACTCAGTTTCCGTGGAGATAGGGCAAGCTGTTTGGAGTGTGCCTTATTTTGATATTGGCGGAGCTGGTGAAGATGTCCTCCTAATGACGTATTCAAGTCCGTTATTCAATTATGAGGATTCCAGCTTGCTCGGTATCTTGACAAGTGACCTTTTGATAGCACAACTAGAAAAGCCTAGAGAAGGCTATCTCTGTTCCCAAACGAGCTTCTGTCTTAGGTTTAGTCGTATTCGATGCTTTGCCTGTAGGTTCAACCCTGAACAACAAGCTAATACGGCTTTGCGTGAATCCACCCTACCCTACTAGATGAATATTTTCCTGCCAAAATGGCAACTTTGATTTGAAAACTATTAAAGGTAGGAAAAGTAGGGAAAGTAGGAAAAGTAGGGAAAGGTAGGAAAAGTAGGGAAAGTAGGGAAAGTAGGGAAAGTAGGGAAAAATTAGTGAAATTAGACTGATCAATATTTTACAGAATTATGAGTGAATATTAAGGAAAGTTCCGTGTGAATTTGACATTTTTCCTTTCTTTTTAAATTATTTTTTGATTAAATATAGGGAGCGCAGTAAGACAACTATGACAAACTCCTTCCCTAAGACTGCCTCTACCACTGCAAATGCTGTAGCCATTGAAACGACTCTATCGGTTGCAGTTGCCCTCCACGCTCCCCAAGCCAAGGCTGCAAATCTTTTCGATAATCTCGATTTAGAACCTGATAACGGTCTATTCGGGGCTGCATCTTTTGTAAAGTTTGGGCAGCAGTTTCTGCTAGATGAGAGCGATACCGTTACTGAGGTAAGACTGAGCTTATTTAGAGTCGGTTCTCCATCTGGTTCGGTTTGTGTTGAGCTTTGGAGTGATGATGGCTTAGATTTACCAGGTTCATTGATTGGTACTCTAGGCTTATTTGAAGCTGCTGAAGTGGTAAATGGCTCTACCCTACTAACATTTGATAATCCTGTTTCTGGTTTAACGCCCTATCGCTCCTATTGGATTGTCCTGAACTTCGCCGAAGCGCTGGTATCCACTGAAAATGGAATTGGCTGGAACATGGTTGAGTCAGATGAAGGGACGAATGGAGCAGCTAAGGCAGCAGCTCAAGGTCGCCTATCTTGTGGTGTGTGGGTTGCCTTGTCTGACTTTACAGAAGAGCCAACGTTTAGTTATTTCCAATTAGTAACAACTCGCAAGTCTAGGAACTAAAGGATAGCTGTACGATCGCGATCGTGGGGCGGATTAAGGAGTAAGCGATCGCTAAACTCAATGCTAGACTGCATGGACTCTGTTGTCTCTGGCTCTAGAGCTTAGACAGAGCAAAAGCAATTAAATTAGCTCCCCTTCTCCCACACTTAGGAAACAGGAGTACCCTCACACCCCACCCCCACTGTCAAAATGAGAGAATGGCGAGATTGTCATAGGAGAGTGAATCATGGGAATTGAGCGAAGAATGTGGAGGGGAATGTTTGCCCCCAGCGAGGTTGTTCAACTCAAACAGATGTGTTTTACTCCAGGACGGGTGTTTCAGCCGGGAAAGTATAGTGCCAGTGAGTTGCCAGATGTTGCCTTTGAAATGGGTTTAGTCGAGCAACTACCTCTAGGTAGAGACAAAAATGCTGAAATCGAAGATACCGAGGCTTCCCCAGAGAACGAGTCATAACTTACTCTGATGCCGACTGATCCCTACGCATGGATAGAACCATCTCTCGCTACCATCCACAAAGCTGACTGGTATCGCTCGGAGCAAACCCTCGACAGTCGTCCTGGTGCAGTCGTGCAACTGGAAGGACGCGAGGTTATTAACTTTGCCAGCAATGACTATCTGGGATTGGCAGGAGATGAACGTCTGATTCAAGCGGCTGTTGCTGCTACTCAGGCATTCGGTACGGGTAGCACAGGTTCTCGTTTGCTAAGCGGACATCGGGAACTGCATCGAGAATTAGAAAAAGCGATCGCATTTCTCAAACAAACAGAAGACGCCATAGTATTCAGTTCTGGGTATCTGGCAAACTTAGGAACGATTGCCGCTTTAGTCGGGAAACGCGACTTAATTCTGGCTGACCAGTACAATCACTCTAGTCTGAAAAATGGCGCGATTTTGAGCGGCGCGGCAGTGGTGAACTATGCTCACTGTGATACTGAAGATTTAAAACGTCAGCTAGCTCAACACCGCAAAAAATATCGCCGTTGTCTGATTGTTACCGATAGCGTCTTCAGTATGGATGGGGATCTTTGTCCCTTGCCAGAGATAGTGGTGCTAGCTGAAAAATTTAGTTGCATGGTGCTGGTTGATGAAGCACATGCGACTGGAATCCTGGGTGCTACAGGTGCAGGATGTGTGGAACACTTCAGCTGTACTGGAAAACCGCTGATTCAAGTTGGCACTCTCAGTAAAGCATTGGGAAGTTTAGGTGGGAACGTTGCTGGTTCTGCTACTCTAATTGACTTCCTGCGAAATCGCGCCCCTAGTTGGATTTACACCACTGCTTTATCACCTGCCGACACAGCAGCAGCATTAGCAGCCATCCAGATTATCCAACAAGAACCAGAGCGTCGTGTTCAACTCACTCGTAATGTGGACACCCTCAAGCAACTGATGACTCAGAAGCTATCCCATCTCAAGCTTTTACCCTCTGAATCCCCCATCCTCTGTGTTCAACTCGCAAGTCCAACAGATGCCCTCACTGCTGGAAACAAATTGAAAGCGGCTGGCGTCTTTGCCCCAGCCATCCGCCCCCCTACTGTTCCCACTAGTCGAATTCGCATCTCAGTCATGGCTACTCACAAACTCGCTCACTTTCAGCAATTGGTAGATGCTTTGGGTGCGATCTATTAGCTCATAAAAACTTTAAAGTTACACCATAGGAGTGGCAGCGGGTGCATGAAGTGAACTACTCAGATTTATGCAAGAAACAACCTCTGAGGCTTAGAGGGGAACATTGATAGAGATACGTTCGTTAAATTAACTATCCCTCTTCTGTTACTTTGGGAAAATTCGACGAATTTACGTCAATCTAGCCAACGGAAATCGAGGTTTTACCCCAGTTTGACAGAAGAGGCCTATAGCGGTTCTCACATGATTGGAGTACGGGCGAGTTTATTGAATTGAGCCGTGGGAAGCAGATATCTCGGTGAAATCCACCCCTACAAAGTGTGAATCTAGATGTATCCCAGTCAATCGAGAAATGCTATACACAAGTTGCTAACCTTCTGTAGAATTGATGAAACCATTCAAGAGTAAAAAAGAAGACCTAAAAACCTTACTGTTGCCTTTTGCCTTTTGCCTTTTGCCTTTATTGACGCCTTTTACTCCAGGCGTTTTAGCCGTCTCACCAGGACTAACTGTATTAGCTCAAACGCCGGAAGCGCCCAAAGCTAAAGCAGAGCAACATTTTACTCAAGGGATTGAACAGCTTGATGCCAATCAATTGGATGAAGCCTTAGAGTCGTTCCAACGAACACTGAATATTCAGCAGCAAAATGGTAATCGCTTTGGCGAAGCGGTGACACTGAATAATCTGGGTATTGTTTACGATTATCAGGGGCAATACGAGCAAGCGATCGCGTCCTACCAAGAGTCAATGAAAATCTTTTGGAGCATCTACGAATCGTCTCAGGACACGAACTCTTCTACCCCACACTCTGGAATCGCCACGTCCTTGAACAATCAAAGTATCGTTCACCTCCAACTGGGAGACTACCAAAAAGCGATCGAACTGTGTCACGGAGCAATGGCAATCTTTCGCAACATGGGCGATCGCACCCGAGAAGCTGCTGCTATAAACAATATGGGGATTGCTTACGAGATGTTGGAGGACTACGAGCGAGCGATCGGGTATTTTCAGGAAGCGCTGGCTACAGCCCAAAGTATTGACGATGCTCGTGGTGAAGTCGTGACGTTAAATAATCTAAAAGATGTTTACACTAAGCTGGGGCAAGCCGAGAAGGTAAAAGAGGTTGAGCAACAGGCATTAGCGGTATTGCAGGAGATTCGCCAAGCAGGAGACACAGGGGGAACTGTTAGCAGTAATGATTACCTGCTTGTGAGACAAAAAGAGCGATCGCTAGCCATTATTTTCTCTCAGCTCTTGCAATAGCGCCGATACCCAATCCAATCGCCATTACCGAGCTTTATCGAGTTGTCTGCGGTTTTTGCTTCCTTTGCCGTCGCCGTTCTGCTGCCGATGGGCGGCGTGCCGTTTCTAAAGAAACAACCTCAGCCTCACTACCCTCTCTAGCTACCCGAATCAGCAACCCCGCTGAGAGCAAACTGGCAATCATCGAACTACCGCCATAGCTAAAGAAGGGGAATGGCAACCCCGTTGTCGGGAGAACACCCGTAGCCACGCCAATATTTAACAGCGACTGCCCCACAATTAAAATCATTGCTCCTGTTGCGACCAGCCGATGCACTGGATTCCGTGTCTTCATTGCCACGATTACCGCCACTGTAGCGTAAGTCACAATCAGCAGCAGCAGCAACACAC
>JAIUYC010000393.1 GCA_020216575.1 Coleofasciculus sp. S288
AAAAATAATGGAGAGATTTTTAATTTCTTTAAGGGAGAGATCCACAGGCTAACCCAATTCTTGGCAATCTTTCGCTGATTTATTTAGGCTTTAAAGCTAAGAGTCATTATTAATTTAATTAGTTTTTATATTTTTAATATTTATTGATTTTTTTTCGTATAACCTGTTACTACATTTGCTGAAATTATCAATTAAAATGTATCACGAAATAAATAATTATCGTTCAAGGGTCAAACTGTACATGCAGTATTCCACGAGAACAATTAATGATTTAACTACAGAATCTCGGTTATTGGCATTTAAAATGACAATCGGCGGTCGAGTTTTTTCCTCAATAAAACCCAAAGCGATCGCTACATTTTCCTTAGACCAGGCTCCCTCTACATCCATATGGGTTAGTCCAACAATCATGGGCAGTTGAACGCGCTGGTTCATAAACGCGAGAAGTTTGCGAGCCAAGCGAAAATCACTGGGGCGATGGGCATCAACTAAGAGGATATAGGCATGAGCCCGACGAATCAGAATATCCCACATGAAATCAAAGCGAGCTTGTCCGGGAGTACCATACAAGTGCAGCGCCATCCCTGGAGCAAATTGCAAGCGCCCAAAATCCATTGCCACGGTCGTCTTTCTCTTGATCTCGGCGATTTCATCCGTCGCTTTTCGATCTGTGTCTACTACATCAATTTCACTGACCGTCCGAATAAAAGTAGACTTTCCGGCACCGACTGTACCGGTCACAACCAGACGCATAATTTCCACTCTCACTTGCTCCTCAGGAAACCAAGCAAGTTTTGCATGAAGGAATTGCTCAGATCTGACCCCGTGTTTTCCTTAGTATGATTTGCTGCCACAGGAACTGGATCGAGTGCCTCTTCTTCTAAATATTTGGCGTGAGAGGGAGTAATCATTGGTACTTCTGCCACTAATCCCACATTGATCAGCCGGAACGCCGTCTGTTGGATTGTTTCCACCGATTGATTGAGCTGAGTTGCGATCGCATTTAGAGGAAGTGAGCCATTTGCCAACTGCCAAACTCGTCCTTCCAGAGAATCCAGCCGCAGGTGACGCTTGCCTATTACAGCTCTCGATAGTGCTGATGTTGGTTCTGGTAGTTTATCTGCCAATGCCTCCCAGTCTCGCAAGACTCGCAGCCCCATCAATGTCGCTTCCGTAGCCGACAAGCTCAAGCCTGTCATTTCCGTTGTTGGCAGCGTTGCTTTGGAGTCAAATTTAAACTGAGCATCTTTGAGTCTGAACAAGCCACAAACTTGTCGCAGCACTTGGGCATGAAACAAAAGCCTTAACTGTTCGGGTTGGAGAAACCCCTGCGTCTTTAAGTAAAGACCAATTGGAATATTGGCAGGACAACGATTCACCTGCTCACGCAGAACTTTGGGGCTGATCCATCCCCGTTGAACGATCATCGAGAGCAGGCACTGGTGATCCAAGCGATTCGTCACTGCCACGATGCGACCCTGGCGTACTAGAACATGCCGGACTCTTTTCCCTTGCTCCTGCCTCTCGGGCTGGAACCGAAGGGTTAACAATCCAGTTTTGTTTCCTTGATCTAGGAATTGAAACAGTTCAGGAAGTGAAAATTCAGATAAACAACTCGTAATCGCCATTATTTTTACTGATTTTTAAGAATTTGGAGAATGTAGGGGAGCATTTTCTTATTGTCAAGTTTCATGTGAAGATTTCTCAACTTCTTGTTATGTTTCTTACATAACGGTTACATAAAGATAGAGATAGGTTTATCTCAGGGAATTTTTTGGGCGTTCCGTTTAAATTTTAATCTGAGAGCTGATGCAGAAGTCAGGACAAGCCTGAGGAGGTCGAGCGTCGGTGAGGCATCAAACATTCGGTACTGAGCTTGATCAACTGGACTACTACTTAGGGTTCCCAGAACAGCATGTCAATCTACACCCTAACTAGGTGATTGACCCCTTGAAACGTTTCAGTCAGGACATGAACAGTCGTGTTTCCAGTTCAGACAAGCCATGTCCGTGCTTATTGTCAAGATAACGTGAAACTAAAAATAATACTATTTACTAAACTTTACTTAACTTTTTAGAATTATGCCATTAACCCTGAGAAAGAGGATTGTAAGAATTACCCCCAACTGTAGAGAAAATCATCACCCACCCTAGTGCTGGGTGGGAAAGGCAGGACATCTCAGATAAGAAATTCTTCAGTTAGCGCGATCGCTGTTCCGAGCTTCTTATATTTTCGAGATTGGCTCTAAAGCTGCCTTCAATTCTGGAATCACTCGCTTAATTTCCAGCATCAGCACTCCCTGTTTAGCGGCTTTACTAGCTAAGACGAGCAAGACTGCATACTCGCCACAACTCGTGAGTATGCCATAGCCCTGATCGCCCTCTACGTAAATACGATCTAAAAAGCCTCTTGACAACTCACTCCCAATACGCTCCCCCAAAGACAGCATGGCGGCTGACATTGCCGATACTCGTTCTTCATCCATCTCGCTTGGTAAGCTTGATGCTAAGGGGAGTCCATCAGGAGAAACAAGAGCAGCTCCTTGAACTTCACTCGTACCAGTAACAAAATTCTGAAGAATGCTCTCAATCTTGGCTGTATTAATGGTCATTCACATATCCTCCTAAGTAAATATTTAATTTAATTGAGCTTAAAGCAACTGAGTCCTAAAAAAAGCCTTGGCAAGGACTGAGGCTAGTTTACTGCCTGTCACGAAACTCGAACCCATCGAATCTGGAAACAGGGACTAGGGACTAGAGGCTAGGGGGAGAGGGGTTTTCATGCGTTCGTTGTACGAATCGCGCATGGCGTCTACTCATAATAAATGTAGGGTCAAGGCATGCCTTGACTCTACGAGGATAGGTGAAACGTTCTTGCTGTAACAGTTCCTCAAGCTCATCCTGTTAGCGATCGCTCGTCCCAAACCTGATGCAGTCAAAGGCATTCAGCTCAGTCCACTTGTCGGGGTAATCCCAGCGAGGAGGATAAAAAAAGAGTGTCCAACTAGGTTCCGTAATAAAACCAAGTAGCACACCTTTATCTGGAAGTATTTAGAGCAGTTGCCTCAATAGGAACACTCCTACGAAAGCACCTTCAGAGCAATTCTCTGGATTTACAGGCTTGGCGTCTTACCGGTTTCCGCCTGGGTAGGAATTGATTTGACCTCACTGTAACCCATGTTTCCAGCAATCTCGCGCAACATCGAGATTTGCCCTTCAAAGTCAAGACCTTCGATTTGGGATAGGACGTTGTTGATCGCCTGGGTAGCTTGATAATCTTGCGGCATGTCTACTACCGTATCACCCATTGCTCTAGCCCAGGCATACCACACCACTAGCTGATTGTTCTCAGTTAGCGCCCCGTAAGCACGAGATAGCTCTGTATCTTGGCGGTTAACAATCTCACGCATGACAGCTAACTGCTCGTCATCGGATAGTTCGTAAAATTCGCCTAACAGTCGGGGAGCTATTTCTGGGTTCGCCGCAGTGGGAGCGGCTGGCGTAATTGAATCTCCCATTTTCTCGTAGGCATAATAGAGCAGTGCCAATTTCTCATCAGTGCCTAGAGCGTCAAATGCTTGCACCACTTTGTTAGTGCCTTCAGAACGAGTTGCAGAACGACCTGTTTCTTGAGTAGGGGACATGATTCTTCTCCGAAAGAAATTAACGTGTTCATGATTAGGGGTAACAAAGTTTTCTAATCAAAAGCGCCCTCCATTAGAGGGACTTTAAGAAAGGTTACAAGAGGGTAGAAATCTTCCTTTGTATAGAGAATCAAGATATCTCTAAAGACTCTAAAGGTATGGGGATCGCAATTGATAGGATTAGCAGCGGAATCAGAAAAATTAACAAAGGAGTCCACCATGTCTGAAGAACTGAATGTTAATCCAAAAGAAGCTGTAGGACAGGAAGCCGAGTTAGCTGCTGAGAATATGGCGGCTGGAAGAGAGAAAAAGCCAGAAATAGATGTTGATCAGGATTACGAAGCTTCAAAACAATATAGCGTCAGCGATATTGACAAAAGTGAAGCGGGTGCCCAAGCGGCCTCTGCTGCCACAGCTCCCCAGCGAGAGATGCCCCAACCGGAGAAGACGAGAGTGGTAGCTGAACCGACCGGAAATCCCGAAGATTACCGGGAGATGGCTAAAGATGTCAATCCTCGCAAGTAAGTCGGGGGAGTTTTGCAAATTTTAGATTGAGTTAGCGCTTAGGACAGAATCGTTGCTGCTTGTGGTGCTCAACCAGTAGTTGGTTGAGCTTTTAGTTTTTAAAGGTCTGACACAAGTGCCTAGAATGCAGGATAATGGGCAAAGCTTTACACATTTTGTTACCTTTAATTTCCTCCCCCTTTTTTCAGCAAGTATTCTGTCAGCGACTATGCGAACTCATTATTGCGGCGAACTCCGAAAAAAAGACGTTGGTGAAACCGTGACACTCTGCGGATGGGTGGATCGGCGTCGCGATCACGGGGGTGTAATCTTTATAGACTTGCGCGATCGCTCGGGTGTTGTCCAGATTGTCAGTGACCCTCAGCGCACCCCGGATTCCTATAAGGATGCAGAGGCGTTGCGCAATGAGTATGTGGTTCAAATCACGGGTCGAGTTACGGAACGTCCAGAAGATTCCCTAAATCCCAAACTGCCGACCGGTGAGATTGAAATTTACGCAGACAATATTGAGTTGCTCAATGCTGTTCGCAAGCAACTCCCCTTCCAGGTTTCCAGTGCTGATACAGAGACGGTACGAGAAGACTTGCGGCTGAAGTATCGGTATCTGGACTTGAGACGCGATCGCATGAGCCATAATATTCAACTGCGTCACCAAGTCGTCAAAGCGATGCGCCGCTTTCTGGAAGACGAGAAAGGCTTCATTGAAATCGAAACCCCCGTGCTAACTCGCTCCACTCCCGAAGGTGCCAGAGACTATCTCGTGCCATCCCGCGTCAACCCCAGTGAGTGGTATGCTCTGCCCCAGTCACCCCAACTCTTCAAGCAATTGTTGATGGTATCCGGCTTTGACCGCTACTATCAAATTGCCCGTTGCTTCCGGGATGAAGACCTTAGAGCTGACCGACAGCCAGAGTTTACCCAGTTGGACATGGAGATGAGCTTCATGTCCCAGGAAGAGATTCTTCAGCTCAATGAAGAGTTAGTTGGTCACATCTTCAAAACGGTTAAAGGCATCGATTTACCGCGACCTTTCCCTCGCCTCACTTATGCCGAAGCCATGGAACG
>JAIUYC010000394.1 GCA_020216575.1 Coleofasciculus sp. S288
ACTGATGCCTTAGGAGCATCGTTACCTAAAACCGCACACTCGACCTCTCGTGCCACTACACCTGCTTCCACAATGAGCCGCCTATCGTAGCTAGCGGCACTATCTAGGGCTGCTTCTAACTCGGAACGCGATCGCACTTTGGCAATTCCTACCGATGACCCTAAATTAGCAGGTTTGACAAAACAGGGATACCCCAATGCTTCCTCAATTTGGTCGCACAGTTTAGGAAAAACGCAAGGGTTAGACCAAATCTGGGAACGGTTGACGGCTACGTATTTCACCTGCGGTAACCCAGCTTGGGCAAACGCCATTTTCATGGCAATCTTATCCATGCCCAGTGCAGATCCTAAAACCCCAGACCCGACAAAGGGAACTTGCATTAATTTCAACAATCCCTGAACGGTTCCATCTTCCCCATTCGGACCATGGAGGATGGGGAACCAAACATCTACTTCAGCTACCTGTGGCGGAGACTCCCAACGGTTAAGGGGTTGGGAATGAGAGGCTGCGAGTTCGGCACTGGGGATGGGGGTTTGAGAATCGGGTGTTGACTCTGGCAAGGATAGAGGTTTTCCCGATTCCAAGACGTGTTGAGGTGTTGCCCCAGCTAACCAACGCCCATCTTTTTGAATGTAAAACGGTAGTACTTCGTACTTCTCGGCGTTTTGTCCTGTCGTGAGGGCATTTGCGATCGCTCGTGCCGAACTAATCGAGACTTCGTGTTCTCCCGAACAGCCACCAAACAGTAGCCCCACCCGCAATTTGTTCATTTCAAATCCTCTTAAGCACTCCTCATCGCAGCTAGCGTATCACAACCTATCAGAATTCCTACACCTCCGAGGAGCTGGACTAGTACTACATCGGACTTGCTTCGCCATCAGAGCTAGCCGTCTTTGTAATCTCATCAGAGTTATTTCAGTCTTTACGCTAACAGCTAGAATCGACTGTTGCAGGTCAACTGAAACGCCGTGCCTGCAAGGCTATCTGGCTCAACCGTGACAGGAGTATTGGCATCAGGAGGTACGCCTTCAGAAAGCGATTGCCCCTCACTATCGAATCTTGCTAGATAGCGGGTGTAGTAGATGCCCTGAGTGCAATTAGCATCCTGAAACATGACTTGAGTGCGATCACCTGTTTGGAGAGGTTGGTTAAACTCAATCCGCACCCAAAACTGAGCCGTTCTTCCATCAGACTGAACAGGTTGAAAGTGTAGCTGGACTACACCATTGTTTCCCGTGTCGAGCCATTGCCCTGTAGGTGAGGGGATGGCAGCCTGAGGGGTAGCAGTTGGGGCAAGACTAACAGGAGCAATTGCGTGAGGTGAATTAGGTGGAGTGGAACGGCAGGCAGCAAAAGCTAAGGTAAGCAGTGCAGCAATGGTGATGCGATTCATGTTGGTAGTCCAATTCTTCCCTTAGAGTTCCCAAAGTTTGCGCTTTTGGAACAGTGGAAAAAAAAAGCCGCAGTGCCTGCGGCTTCTCAACATGAATCGCTTCAATGCACCACTTCACTGATTAGTAGGTAATTTTGGCACAAACATCAGCTTATACTGGCTGAAAAGTCCGTGCTTCTAATGGAACCCCGGTTAAGCTAAAGGCACGAGCTTCAGTAATTTTCACCTTCACCAACTGACCTTTTAGTTGATGGAAATCGCCTGTAAAAAAGGTGAGACGATTGCCGCGTGTGCGTCCCATGACTTGGGTTTTGTCTTTGGGATTTTGGTCTTCGACTAGGACTTCTTCAATCCGTCCTAGGTAACGCTGCGATCGCTCTGCGGCTTTCACAGCGACTAGATGGTTGAGACGTTGGAGGCGATCGCTTTTCACCTCCTCACTTAGCTGATTCTCCCACAGTGCTGCTGGGGTGCCGGGACGGGGAGAATAGGCAGCCGTATTGAGCTGATCGAAGCCAATATCTTCTACCAGTTTCAGTGTATTCTCAAACTGATCTTCCGTCTCACCAGGGAAGCCAACAATAGCATCCGCACTAATCGAAGCATCCGGTACACACTCGCGAATCTTGTCGATAATGCGGCGATATTTCTCCTGAGTGTAACCCCGTGCCATTGCCTTCAGGATGTCGTTATCCCCCGATTGGAAGGGAATGTGGAAGTGTTCGCACACCTTCGGCAACTCTGCACAGGCGCGAATTAAGCGATCGGTGAAATAGCGGGGGTGACTGGTTGCAAACCGAATGCGCTCAATTCCTGGCACGTCGTGAACATAATAAAGCAAATCTGTCAAGGTGTGCTGGTGACGACCAGACTCAGTAACACCTGGGAGGTCGCGCCCGTAGGCGTCGATATTCTGACCCAGCAGAGTGACTTCTTTATATCCTTGCCGCGCCAATTCTTCCATCTCAGCCCGAATTGCTTCTGGAGTTCGGGATTGCTCGATACCTCGGACGTTCGGCACAACGCAATACGTGCAGCGCTCGTTGCAGCCGTAAATCACATTTACCCAAGCCGTTACCGTACTATCGCGGCGGGGTTTGGTGATGTCTTCAACAATATGAATGGGTTCTGTGGCGACTACCTGGTTGCCGTTAAAGACCTCTTCCAACAAATCCTGCAACCGATTTGCGTGTTGCGGTCCCATCACTAAATCGAGTTCTGGCACTCGACGCAGCAGGGCTTCACCCTCCTGCTGAGCAACACATCCGGCAACGATGAGGGTGAGGTCAGATTGTTCATGCTTGCGTTTCGCCTGTCTCCCTAAGTAGGAATAAACCTTTTGCTCGGCGTTGTCCCGAATCGTGCAGGTGTTGTAGAGGATGATGTTGGCGTCGTTGGGGTCATCTACCCACTCGAAGCCCATATCCTCCAAAATGCCAGCCATGCGCTCGGAGTCGGCTTTGTTCATCTGGCAGCCGAAGGTCGTGATGTGATAGCGGCGGGGAGCAGTCATAACAAGCTTTGGATAGTTTCTTCGCTCTAGAGTAGGCAGATTCTCATTAATTATAGATTTTTATACTTTTCCTCGGTTGTTCGGCTGTAAGGGTTTATTGAATCAATTTTCAAATTCTATCTAAAGGAAGATGTCATTTTCTTAAAGCTTAGAAGTGAGTCGAATCCATTTTTGGGATTTTGTCCGGATGACATTCCTCCGATCTGAATAAGGCAGTAGAAACTCTAACTCGGAGGTCTACTATGTGCAACTACGTGACCGAGTTTTTACTCCAATCCCCTGGAGGGAATGGCGGTGAAGGCTTTGCCCTTTCATCCGACTCTTTACTCAGCAGCTTTCCTGTTGATTTTGCGGGCGAGGATGATGATAATCGGGGCAGTGGACGTTAGAGGAAAGTACTTAAAGTACTACTAGCGCGGTTGAATCCGCTTCATTTTGAGGAGACTTAAAGGTTGAGTGTAGCGATTGAAGAAAAACCCGGTTCTAGAAGCCGGGTTTTTGCTTTGGTTTGAAAGGCATACTTGTAATAAAAGTTAATAGAATTAAAGGAGCAGAATCGACTTTAAATCAGCCGACGGTTTTTTCTTCCAGCATGACTACAACTAGTAAACCCTTAACTCGTAGAGCTTGGGCAAAAGCAATTGCCCAACCAGGGAGAGAATTTTTACCCACTCCCCTGCGCGTACTCTCTGGCAAAATTCCAGAGGGATTGCGGGGTTCGCTCTATCGCAATGGACCCGGACGCTTGGAGCGGGGTGAAATGCGAGTGGGACACTGGTTTGATGGAGATGGAGCTATCTTGGCGGTGCATTTCACCGACGCTGGGGCGACGGGACTGTATCGCTATGTCCAAACCACTGGCTACCAAGCCGAAGCCACTGCCAATAAATTCCTCTACCCCAACTATGGGATGAGTGCACCCGGAGCAATTTGGGAGCGGTGGGGTAAGTCAGTGAAAAATAGTGCGAATACTTCAGTATTGGCTTTGCCGGATAAACTGCTGGCACTATGGGAAGGAGGAAATCCCCATGCTCTCGACCTTCAGAGGTTGGAAACCTGGGGAACTGATGATTTAACGCAGTTGGAGGAGGACGCACCGTTTTCGGCTCATCCCAAGTGTGACCCAGAGACGGGTGAAATTTTCAACTTTGGCATTGTTGCTGGACTAAATGCAACACTGAGACTTTATAAGTGCGATCGCACAGGCAATATTATCCAACAGGGTTCAGCACTGTTGAATGGTCTGCCTCTGGTGCATGATTTTGTCATGGCGGGGCAGTATCTGGTGTTTTTTGTGCCTCCGGTGCGGGTGAATCTCCTGCTAGCAGGGGTAGGTTTGAGCAGTTTCAGCGATGCGATGGAGTGGCAACCCAAGCTAGGCACTCAGATACTCATCTTTGATCGCGAAACTTTATCCCTGGTAGCACGTAGCGAAACCGAACCTTGGTATCAATGGCATTTCGCCAATGGCTACATGGATGCAACAGGTTCAATTATCATCGATTTTGTTCGGTATCGAGACTTTCTCACCAACCAGCGTCTCAAGGAAGTAGCAACAGGCCAAACCCAAACCGCTGCGGAGGGAACACTGTGGCGATTGCATATCGATCCTAAAACGGGCAAGGTAAAGACACAGCAGGAATTGTTAAACCGATTCTGTGAGTTCCCCGTTGTGCCATCATCACAAGTGGGACGAGCCTCTCGCTATACGTATCTGTCGTTGCACTCCATTGGGGCTGATATTCGTGAACAACTATACGGTGCGATCGCTCGGTTTGATCATCAAACTGGCACTCTCACTGAAGCGGATTTAGGCAAGAATCGCTATCCTTCAGAACCTATCTATACACCGGATGCCTTTAACTCCCAACAAGGTTGGGTGCTGACGGTTGTGTATGACGGCAATTCGGATCAAAGTGAAGTTTGGGTGTTTGATTGCAACGCCCTTGATAAGGAACCCGTATGTCGCATAAAATTACCAAGTGTGATTCCCTTCAGCTTTCATGGAACATGGAAACCAGATTAGCGCATCAGCAAGTTGGTAGTTCTCATTGAAATCTGCTTCGCTACAGCAAAAAAGTAGACAAACAAACCTCGATAACCGAGCTGTTCGTGCTTCATCTTTTCTCTTGGGTTCCAATCAAGTGCCTTTCAGATTGCTTTAGCTGCACGCTACTCTCGGCGTCCACTGCCAGGAGGCTCGCTCTGTCCGCAACGGGGAGGCTCGCTCTGTGTCCCACAACCGTCATCTGATGCTAGAGCCAACAATTGGTGTTGAACCAAACCGGACTGGTATAGCTTTTCAGCACGATA
>JAIUYC010000395.1 GCA_020216575.1 Coleofasciculus sp. S288
CAGCTTATCTTCTTGGGAACTCATTATTACTCTTTTGCTAACTAGATGACCTTACCCTACACGGTAGGACTGGGTTGACATCCTTTTCCTCTAGCAACTGACATACCCCTTCAGAGGGGTATCCAAGTACTGAGTTCTCAAATGATTGGAGTACGGGCGGGTTTATCGGATTGAGCCGTGGGAAGCAGATATCTCGGTGAAACCCGCCCCTACAAATCCTGACTCTTGACTCCTGACTCCTATTTTCAGATTAGAATTTTGTCTTTGCCCTAGACCGCGATAATATAAAATTTCTATCCAAGACAACGTTAAACCGTTAGCGATCGCATACCGCACCTGCCGCCCTCGTTCTCACCTATGAAACACACCCTTTCAGTTCTGGTTGAAGATGAAGCCGGAGTCCTGACCCGAATTGCCGGTTTATTTGCCCGTCGGGGTTTTAATATCGAAAGTCTCGCTGTGGGTCCAGCCGAACAGGATGGCATCTCCCGAATTACAATGGTGGTGCCTGGAGATGAACGCATTATCGAACAGCTAACCAAGCAACTCTACAAGCTGATCAACGTCCTGAAAGTCCAAGACATCACCACAATTCCTTGTGTAGAGCGGGAATTGATGCTGATTAAAGTCAATGCCACTAGCTCAACCCGTTCAGAAATTATTGAATTAGCTCAAGTATTCCGGGCGCGTGTGGTAGACATTGGGGAGGATTCGCTCACGCTCGAAGTCGTGGGAGACCCCGGTAAAATGGTAGCGATCGCTCAGGTCTTAAGCAAGTTTGGTATCCGCGAAATCGCCCGTACTGGCAAAATTGCCCTCGTTCGAGAATCAGGCGTCAACACTGAATATCTCAAGTCCCTGGAAGCGAAAGTCTAGGAACGTGTTATATCAAATAGAAAAAAGAATGCAACAAATTGAAGATCCCCCTAAATCCCCTTTAAAAAGGGGGACTTAAAGCTAAGTTTTGTTCCCCCCTTTTTTAAGGGGGGCTAGGGGGGATCAAGTATCTGTAGCAAATATTAAGGTAATTGATATTAGGTGTTAGGTCTTATAGCAATCCTAAAAAATTCATGAGAACTTCTCTCTCCTAGAGCGGACTCTGTGCCTCTGTGGTTCCTTAAAAAAAGCAATCTCACAAATCATTTAGGATGGCTATAGCCAAAATTCACCTAACGTCTAACCTCTAAAACCTTTGACTAGCTCACTTGCTGCTCAGATAGGTGTATCGGCAACTCAATGCAAAATTCTGTCCCCTCTCCAGGTGTTGAAAAACATTTGAGTTGACCGCCGTGTTTTTCAACTACAATCTGGTAGCTGATCGATAGCCCCAAGCCAGTCCCTTTGCCGACAGGTTTAGTAGTAAAAAATGGGTCAAATATCTGTTGCTGTACCTGAGGCGGTATTCCAGTCCCGTTGTCTGCAATACAGATTATCACGGTATTGCTCTCTCCGAGTTCGGTGTGAATCCAAAGAGTAGGCGGTACGCAACCCTCAGTTTCTCCTTCCTTAAGAGTTTTGATGCGTGCTTCTTCTAGGGAATCGATCGCATTACTGAGGATATTCATAAACACTTGATTCAGTTGCCCTGCATAGCAGTCCACCAGGGGCAAATTGCCATACTCTTTGAGTACCCGAATTTCAGCATATTCACCTTTCGCTTTCAGCCGATGCTGCAACAGCAATAGAGTGCTATCGATGCCCTGATGCAGATCGACTGGCTCCCTAGCAGCTTTATCAATGCGGGAGAAATTCCGCAATGACAGGACAATCTGCCGAATGCGTTCTGCTCCCATTTGCATTGATTCCATTACCTTGGGCAAGTCTGTACACACGAACTCCAAATCAATGGCATCCATCTCAGCTTGGATAGCGGGTGCTGGATGGGGATAGTACTCTTGGTAAAGCTGAACCAGGTGCAGCAAGTCTCGTGCGTATTGAGTTGCGTGAGGGATATTGCCGTAGATGAAGGAGACGGGATTGTTGATTTCATGAGCGATCCCTGCAACCAACAGCCCCAAACTGGACATTTTTTCGGTTTGAATCAGTTGGGATTGAGTATCTTGCAGTTCGTTTAAAGCGTATTCGAGCTGATCCGCTTTTTCTCTCAATTGTGCTTCCGATTGTCTGAGGGCTTCTTCGGCGAGTTTCCGTTGTGTGATATCACGGGAGTTGACAACAATACGCACCCCTGGCGCATCCATCAGTAAATTGCTATACGTTGACTCAATATAGCGCCACGAACCATTCTTGTGACGAAAGCGGAACTCAATCGACGAATCAGAGGATGGCGCTTGCAGGTTGCGCTGGAAATGGTTCTTTACCGAGAAAACATCCTGCGGATGCACGAGTTCAAACGTATTTTTACCAATTAACTCTGTTGGCTTGTATCCTAAAACGCCCTGAATGGCAGGACTAGCATAGCGAATCATGCCATCTGCTTCTACAAGCGTAATCAGATTAGAGCTGGTTTGAATCAGCGATCGCCATTTCGCTTCGTTTTGCGCCCAAACAATGGCTTCCCGTTTGTGTTCCTCCTCCACCCGAATGGCAGAAGCAATAATGCCTAGCAGTTTCTTGTCAGCTTCCGAGGGAACGAAGGGGTGTTGGTAGACAACGCACAATGACCCGATATACTCACCAGCACATTTCACCGCCTGTCCTACATAGGTTTGCAATTGATAAGAAACAATATCGGGATTGCTCTTGGCATAGGCAGTGTTTTGCAAGTCTTGAACCACAAAAACCTCATCACTGCCTCTCTCCATGACTTCATTGCAGATGGAGTGCTTTGGTTCCCCAACCTCGCTGAAGTTTGTCGGCGTGCGCCACTGACCCAACGACACCAGCAAGCCTTGATACTTTCGGTTGTATACCGCCCAAGTTCCGCCTAGTAATTCTCCAGCTAACGCCGTGAGACAATTAATGTTCTCATCTGGATCTGCACCCAGGTTAGAAAAGCATTCATGAATTTTTGAAAGTTGTTCTCCGACCCTCAGGTTAGTAATGTCACTCAAGGTGCAGATAATTTGCTCTACACAACCATCAGCCCCGAACTGCGGTTCAGTATTAACAGAAAGCCAAACGCGATCTGCGCTTCGTTCGACTTCGGCAATATCCAATGGCAACCGCGTTGGTGTCCGCCAAAAATGTTCCCAAAGTGTAGCCTTCTGAGAAGCACCATAGGGGGACGTGTCGGCTTCGGCTTCCAAGGAACAGGTGAGAGGGAGTTCTGCACTTTGCTGGCATGCTGATTCCTGAAATTCGTTCCGGTTCGTCAATGCTAAGGACGCCGTGATGTTGCGCCTAGATCTAAGTTTCGGTCGATAAACTCCGATAATTAAGTTGCGTAGTGGCTGGCGAGTCGCAAGTACCTGCCAAGCTTGTGCTACTCGGACGGGTGTAGACTGGAACTTTAGAGGAAAAGGTGTTCCATCTTCTTGAACAACGTGCCATTGCGGGTCGAGCGGTGTTTGCCCTTGTAGCTGGGTTTCAGTCAGTCCTAACAAACTCAGCGCTGTCTGATTCACAAAGCGGATATCACCCTGCGCTCCCATGATTAACACACCTATGGGCAATGCCTGAAAAAGCGCCTCAGGTAGAGACTCACTCTGACGCGCTAAGGTAGCGCTTTGCCGATCAAGTTGCAGAAATAACATGGCTTCAAATCAAGGCACTGGGTGAATACTGACGCTTGGACTGTATTGGCTTTGGTCTAACGTTTTGAGTTCTTTTATTTAGATACACCCAGGGAAAGAACCTCTCCGGCAACTTCTCCAAACTTGAAAGCCACTAGTCCTGAGGAATAGAAACAACCTACTCTTACTTAAAAGTAGGGGAAAAAAGGAACGTATAAAACCCACCTAGGAATGACTCTAGATTGGTGGAGTGCTTTCGTATCCACTGCACGAGTTAATAACTTCTCTTCCAACTGATAGATGCGTCGATTTCACAAAAGCATCTACCTAACCGAGATCAATCAAATCAGTTTTATTAAATGGCTCTCAGTTACTTCAGCTTATATGAATTTATCATTCTACTTGCCGTTAGACTTAATCCCTCAATCAACCCACAAAAGTTTTTAAAAGTTTATAAAGAAAAATAGTTTTTACAGCTTTTCTCAAGAACAAGAGTCTCAGTATTGACTGCACGCCTAAAAAAATGGTCAAATACCAGGTCCATCAACTTTTATCTAAACTTATAAACTATAATACTTAAGCGAGACATAAAACCGCAAAAAATTAAGAAAAAATGGGATGACTTGTCTGAGAGAAAACGTGTTTATAACTTCAGGTTGAAGTAGAGCGATCGCACCTCGCAGAAACCCTGTTGTTACCCCGGTTGATAACCATGAGTTCAAGTCCCACTCCTGAACGCGATCGCTCAAGTAAGTAGCAGGTTAGCAACTTTTCTCCCGACAAGCAGATAAGTAGCCATCTCTCCCTTGCCTTTGACCTGGATGACACCCCGCTCCTTAAACTGGTAGTGATCTCGCAAGCGATGGTAAGTCGAGTCAGTCACTTGAATAGCACCAGCAATTCCGTGGGATTCCATGCGACTGGCGGTATTGACAGCATCGCCCCACAAATCGTAGATGAATTTTTTAGTACCAATGACTCCTGCAACTACGGGGCCTGTGTTGATGCCGATGCGGATGCTGAGTTGTGCATGATGCTTGGCATTGAATTGAGCGACTTCCTGTTGCATATCCAGAGCCATTTCAGCGATCGCCTCTGCATGGTCATTCCGAGGTTCGGGGATGCCACCCACCACCATATAGGCATCCCCAATTGTCTTGATTTTCTCCAAACCATGTCGCTCAGTTAGGCGATCGAATGCGGAAAAGATTTCATTAAGCAACTTCACCAGTTCTGTCGGTGATATTCGCTCAGACAGAAGAGTAAAATTTACGAGGTCAGCAAACAAAATCGTGACCTCGGTAAAGCCATCAGCAATATGGCTATGTCCCTCTTTCAATCGATTGGCAATCGGTTCGGGCAAAATATTGAGCAAAAGGCGATCGGATTTTTCCTGTTCCTCACGTAAAATTGCCTCTGTCCGCTTGCGTTGTGCAATTTCCCAGGAGACGCGCTGGAACATTTGATTGAAAGCCTTCATCACTTCGCCCAACTCATCTCGACGCTGAACGGATAAAGAATAGAAGTTTGGATTGGGTTCATCCTTGCTAATTGCTTCTCCAGCCGTAATCAGATCCTTACG
>JAIUYC010000396.1 GCA_020216575.1 Coleofasciculus sp. S288
ATAGGTACAGATATCCTGTTTCTACACGACAGGACTGAGAAAGGTTGGCTTTTATAAGCCCAACACAAAAGGACGAGTATCAAATTCATCCAGCAGTGCTAAACTTTCTTTTTTACCCTAGCCCTTAGTTCCTAGCTCCTATTCCCTCTCACCTACTGTACCGAAACTAGCAAAAGAGAGATAATCCCTAAGTAACTTTCTAGAAGCCTCCCAACGTGATTGCAATTTATCCAGGTAGCTTCGATCCAATAACCCTAGGACACCTCGACATCATAGAGCGTGGCTGCAAACTCTTTGAGCGAGTAATTGTCGCCGTGCTTTGCAATCCTGAAAAATCTCCCTTATTTCCCGTGCAAGAGCGAGTCGAGCAAATTCGCCGATGTACGCAACATCTAGAAAATGTAGAAGTAGACAGCTTTGTTGGTTTGACCGTGGACTATGCCAAACTGAGGAATGCTAAAGTGCTGTTGCGGGGGTTACGGGCAGTTTCAGACTTTGAAAAAGAACTCCAGATGGCTCATACCAATCACACCCTCTGGGATGAGATTGAAACCGTTTTCCTCGCCACTTCTAACGAATACAGCTTCTTAAGTAGTAGCGTGGTTAAGGAGATTGCCAAGTTTGGTGGCTCCGTCGATCATCTTGTTCCTCAGCAGGTTGCCCTAGATATTTGCCAATGTTACGCCGAGACTCCTCCCGGAGCGACCCCCCCGATCATAATGAATCCCCCAACTCCATTGAACCACTTCCAAGTGGAGTAGGAGGTATCGATATCCAACGCGAACTTAATCGGCTCGAGGAGATACTTTTCGATAGTTTTCACATCCCCTTGACCCGGCGCACGCTGGTTGATGAAGAGCTTTTATTGGCTCAACTGGATTTAGTACGGGAAAATCTGCCGAGTGCTTTTGAAGAAGCCGAGAAAATCGTCCGCCAGCGGGAAGAAATTCTCCTGCAAGCTGAAGAATACGCCCAAGAAATTATGGAAACCGCAGAGCGACGGGCGGACGAAATTTTGGATGAAATGGGTCTGATTCAGCAGGCTGAACTGGAAGCGAACCAAATCCGCAAACGAGTGCAGCAAGAGTGTGAAGCCATTCAGGAGCAAGCTCGCGCCGAAATCGAGCGGATGCGCCTGCAAGCTCAGCAAGAGCTAGAGCAGATGCGCCAGATGGCACTGGCAGAGTGTGAGGATATTCAAAACGGTGCCGATGAGTATGCAGATTCCGTTCTCGATCACCTCGAGCAACAGCTCAATGAAATGCTCCGGGTGATTCGGAACGGGCGTCAGCAGCTACAACCTGAACCGCTACCCGACTATCCCAGAGAACCAGACCCTGGTTCCACAGGAGCGAGGCCATCACCGCCTCCACCTAAGAAATGACAGGGCGAGGTCAGGTTAGTAGTTAGTTGTTAGTGGTTAGTGGTTAGTGGGAACCAAACCATTCATCGCAGGAATTCAAATAATGCGCCTGTTCTTAAACTAAAAAATAAACAGGGAGTTCATAAGTCATGACCTACGATTACGACCTATTTGTGATTGGTGGCGGTTCTGGAGGAATTGCCACGGCAAGACGGGCGGCACAATATGGAGCCAAGGTAGCAGTTGCAGAATTCGATCGCTTGGGGGGTACTTGTGTCAATCGCGGCTGCATCCCCAAAAAACTCATGGTTTATGCATCTCATTTCCCTGACCTATTTAAGGATGCTCAAGGATTTGGCTGGAGTCCGGTACAAAGCACCTTAGACTGGCAGAAGATGACTACTGCCGTTAATCAGGAACTGGATCGCCTCAATGGGGTGTATCAGAATATGCTGGACAAAGCAGGTGTAGACCTGTTTCGCGGGTATGCCAAGTTCCTCGACCCCCATACCCTGGAAATCGAAGACCGTAAAGTGACAGCCGAGAAAATTTTGATCGCAGTTGGGGGACATCCAGTTAAGCCAGATATTCCAGGCATCGAACACGCCCTAGTCTCCGATGATATATTCCTCCTCAAGGAGCAACCCAAGCGCATCTTAATTATGGGCGGTGGTTACATCGGTGTAGAATTTGCCTGCATTATGAATGGTTTGGGTTCCGAAGTCAGCCTGCTGATCCGAAAAAACCTAATTTTGCGGGGATTTGACGACGATATTCGGTCTGAGATACAAGCGGGGATGGAAAATCACGGCATTCGCGTTCTCGCCAGCAGTGAAGCCTCATCCATTGAAAAGATACCCGAAGGGCTGAGGGTAACGCTCAGTGGCAACCACCAGGAAATAATTTTTACAGATGTTATCCTGTCTGCCACAGGTCGCAAGCCGAACCTCGATAATTTGGGTTTAGAGAATGCGGGTGTGGAGATTAGCAATGGTGCGATCGCAGTTGATCGGTACAGCCAAACCTCCCAAGAGCATATTTTTGCCGTGGGGGATTGCACCGATCGTATAAATCTCACTCCGGTTGCCATTAACGAAGGTCGTGCCTTTGCCGATACTGTGTTTGGTGGTCAATCCCGGACAATGAGCTATGAAAATGTCCCTAGTGCAGTTTTTTCCACACCAGAGGCGGCAACAGTTGGTTTGACAGAAGCGGAAGCACAGGAACAATACGGTGAGGCAGTGAAACTCTATCGTGCCCGATTTAAACCGACCTACCACAGCCTGAGCGGTCGGAATGAAAAGGTAATGGTGAAGTTAGTCGTTGAGCAGGATACTGATAAGGTACTCGGTGCTCACATGGTTGGCGAAAACGCTGCCGAAATCATCCAAGGAATTGCGATCGCTATCAAAATGGGAGCCACGAAAAAAGACTTTGATGCCACCGTTGGCATCCATCCTACTATCGCCGAGGAGTTCGTCACCCTGCGCTAAGCAATTCAAAATGGGGTAACCAAGGGGTAAGAACTAAGAAAAAAGGGGGTGGGGTAATGCCTTTCCCCCTTTTCTAAGCGGCCCTTGCTTTAATGGTTGCTACTGCTGCATTCATCAGCAAGATGTTCAGAGGACGTTTGAAAAGTTCGAGCAGTTCTAGATTCAAGTGATAGTTGGCATCCAGGTTTACAGCCCCTATCTGATGTTGCTGATTTGGTTCTCCCCGGTATCGGCAGGTTAGAGTGTCGTCCGGTTCTGCCTGGGGAGATTACAGTTCGGATACCTCCTCAGGCGACGGAAGACAGAATTGGTTACGTGGCAGTTCAGTTTAGCGAAAGCTTAGACGAAGTGCAGCTTCTGGGATTTATCAGAACCGTTAATGCCTCTAAAGAACCCCAGCAAATAGCGATAACTTCGTTAAGCTTCGCTAATGCAAATCTCCAACCTCTTGATGTTCTCCTAGACTACATCCCGGAAGCATCCTCAGTAAACTTGAGTCGTTGGTTTGAAAATATCTTCGAGGCAGGTTGGCAGACTGTGGAAGCCCTGTTTAGTCCCCAAACTACAAATCCTGCTTTAAGTGTTAGAAATGCCCATCACTTAGGAGAAATTAACACCGAAAATTTAGCTACTAGTGTAAAGCGGGGCAAGCTGATTGACTTGGGAATACAACTGGCGGATAGTCCGGTTGCTCTGATTGTGACAGTAACACCAGCAACAGATGAAGAAGTGGACATTCGCCTACAGGTTTATCCGGCTGGCAGGCAAATTTATCTTCCCCAAGGTTTGCAACTCAGTGTGCTGGATGGAAACGGCGCTGCTGTCCCGGAACTAGAAGTTAGTGCTAGAAGTGCGGATAATTGCATACAACTGGCATTCAGTGCTCAACCGGAAGAACAATTTAGCGTCCAACTGGTTTTGGAAGATGTTAGTATCACCGAAGAGTTTCTACTTTGAGTGCATCAACAGGGAGCGAGGAGACGACTATGGATAAACGAGTCATCCTCACGCTGATGGAGGGAAACTTTGAGCAGGGGTTTCGAGCCATTCTGCGGATTAGCTCAAATGACACTCCGGCTGGGGGAGCCATTCAACTCCTCGGAAAGCTGCCCCCAGCGCTCAATGTTTTGGAAACTTTCAAGAGCTGGCAGTTAGCCTATCACCAGTTGGTGATGCCGCATTGCCGTATCAAAGCCAAAAGAGCGCAAATCACTAATATTTCTTGCCTTCAGTTAGGCTCTGACTTACTAGAGTGCCTTAATGAGTGGCTCAATTCAGGGTTTCGGGAATGGCAAAACATTCGGGATGGATTGCAGAGGCACTTGAGCGATACGGATGAGATTGAAGTCATCGTTCAAACGAGTGACAGAATACTGCGACAACTGCCCTGGCATTTGTGGGATTTCTTTGAACATTACCCATTAGCGGAAGTGGCGTTGAGTGCTCCGGAGTATCAACCTCCGAAAAAATTATTAGCAAAAAATGCTAATGGTAAAGTCAGGATTTTAGCTATTCTTGGGAATAGCCAAGGCATTGATATTGAAAAAGATAGAGCTTTTTTAGAGCAATTATCAGCCCAAGCAGAAATTGAATTTTTAGTAGAACCGCACCCTGAGAAATTAAATGACTGCCTTTGGGAAAAAGGGTGGGATATCCTCTTTTTTGCGGGTCATAGTTCCAGTAAAGAAAAAGGGCAAATCCTGCTGAATCAAAATGATGTGATTACACTCGACCAATTAAGATATGCCCTGAAAAAAGCGATCGCACATGGTTTACGCTTGGCAATCTTCAATTCCTGTGAGGGGTTGGGCTTGGCACAAGACCTTGAAGATTTGCATATAGGGCAGGTTATCGTCATGCGAGAACCCGTCCCGGATGTGATCGCTCAAGCCTTTTTAAGATATTTTCTAACAGCCTTTTCAGGGGGAAAGTCTTTATATGCTTCGGTGCGAGAAGCACGAGAAAGGCTGCAAAAATTAGAGGGTCAATATCCCTACGCAACTTGGTTACCCGTAATCTGCCAGAATCCTGCTGAAGTGCCGCCGACGTGGCAAGAGTTGTGTGGTCTCAAGAAGAGCAATTCTCTACCCTACCCTTCAGGAATGACACTGCGGGAGTGGGAACGGACTCGCCGAACGTCCAATGGGTTCTCCAAAGGAGTAGGGAATAGCTTTGCTTCACGCTCCTTTTCGATCAGCAAGCCTTATCTCCACGCAGTGCTTCTTTTTAGTGTAGTAGTAACCGCCTTAGTCATGGGGGTGCGGCAATGGGGAGTAATGCAGTTGTGGGAGTTGTTGGCTTTCGACCAGCTAATGCGCCTGCGACCTGATGAAAGACCAGATCCGCGCCTGTTA
>JAIUYC010000397.1 GCA_020216575.1 Coleofasciculus sp. S288
GACTGGCATCATTGCCGTTTTGAATGCCACACCCGATGTTCGCAATCCTGAGGCGGTTCCCAAAATAAAGAAAGGTTAAGCAACACTGGCTGGTAAGCGGAGATAATGCCGGACTTTCGCTTCAATATCATCCAGCATGAAGGGCTTAGTAATGTAATCATTACAGCCCGCCCGCAGCAGCCGCTCTCGATTTGTAGCGTGGGCTAAGGCTGTCACGGCAATCACAGGAACTGTCTTTGTTTTTGGGTCTTGCCGGAGTTGAGAAACAACTTCAGCGCCATCCATGTAGGGCAGGAGAACGTCCAACAAAATTAAATCGGGTTGATGAGTTCGTGCTAAAGACAGAGCACTCAAACCATCAACCGCTGTGAGCAAACAACAACCCAAGGGTTCGAGTGCGTAAGCCAACAGCAGTAAGTTGTCTTCATCGTCATCGGCTGCCAAAATTAACGGTCGCGTCGTTATAGAGGGCTGACCGCCAATTCCATCAGCAAAATTCTGCTTGTAATTAGGGAAAAGTCTCAAATCTTCCATGCTGCCTCTGTAGGGAAATCCATATGACGGTCAAGTCACTCTCACCAAAAGAGTGGACGGGGCACTCCCCAAGCGGCTAGGCGGCGCTTGATGCTCGCTGGTGCTTCATTCAATTGCCAGGTTGTTAAGTCTTTGCTCTCAAGCAAGGAAAAGGCTCTTCAAGCTAGCAGGGACATTCACTGCTTCGTTATTCTAGTATACATCTCCAATAAAATAAATATTTTTTTAAAATTTTCCACCTTGACTGACGCGAATACTTATGTTTTATTCAAATAACTTTACAAGAGTTGGTATTCTCTGAAATCTCTTAAAGAATTGTGTGAAACAATGTATACAAAGTGAACCGTTGAAAGTGATGCTCGCAGTAGACTGGGATTGAAACGACTATCCCCATGTGATTGGGGGTTGGAGAGGGAGGCAATGGGCATCGCCACGATTAACCCAGCGACTGGAGAAACGGTTAAAACATTTGAGCCACTCAGCGGCGAGGCAATTGAAGCAAAGCTAGCATTAGCACAACAGGCGTTTGAGCAGTACCGCAAGACACCGATGAGTCAAAGAGCCGCATGGCTTAAGGAAGCGGCTGAGATTTTAGAGCGGGATAAGGTCAGCGTTGGCAAAGTGATGACCACTGAGATGGGTAAGACCGTACAAAGTGCGATCGCAGAAGCCGAAAAATCTGCCTGGGTTTGCCGCTACTACGCTGACAACGCGGCTGAGTTTTTAGCGGATGTTCCGGCATCAACGGATGCCACTCAGAGCTTCGTGCGTTACCAGCCATTAGGAGCCATTCTAGCGGTAATGCCGTGGAACTTCCCGTTTTGGCAAGTCTTCCGCTTTGCCGCCCCTGCGTTGATGGCGGGGAATGTAGGCTTACTCAAGCACGCCTCTAATGTACCGCAATGTGCGTTGGCGATCGAGGACATCTTTAAACAAGCAGGATTCCCCGAAGGAGTGTTTCAGACTTTACTCATCGGTGCAAACCAAGTTGAGGCAGTTGTAAACGATTGGCGAGTCAAAGCTGCAACCTTGACGGGGAGCGAACCCGCAGGCGCTAGTTTGGCAGCAGCAGCAGGTAAACAGATTAAGAAAACGGTTTTAGAACTGGGAGGCAGTGACCCGTTTATTGTCTTGGAAAGTGCAGATTTAGAGGCAGCCGTTTCCACAGCGGTTACGGCGCGGATGTTAAATAACGGTCAATCTTGCATTGCCGCGAAACGGTTTATTGTAGAAGATGCGATCGCCGATGAATTTGAGCGCCGCTTGGTGGAGAAATTCCAAGCGTTGAAAGTCGGTGACCCGATGGATGAAAACACTGATGTTGGACCTTTGGCAACTCCTGGGATTCTCCAAGACTTAGACGGACTCGTCCAAATTTGCATCGAGAAAGGGTCAAAAGTTCTTATCGGTGGAAAAGCTTTATCAGACCGTCCCGGTAACTTTTATCCACCCACAATTTTGAGCGACTTCCCAGCAGGAACACCCGCTGATAAAGAAGAGTTTTTTGGTCCTGTCGCGCTATTGTTTCGAGTTCCTGACATTGATGCGGCGATAAAAAGAGCTAATGCAATACCGTTTGGGCTAGGAGCGAGTGCCTGGACAACAGATGAGGAACAAATCCATCGCTTGGTTGACGAAATCGAAGCTGGGGCTGTCTTCATCAACGGTTTGGTTAAATCAGACCCGCGTTTGCCCTTTGGCGGAATTAAGCGTTCTGGGTACGGTCGAGAATTAGGTATCCAGGGCATTCATGAATTCGTCAATATCAAAACAGTCTGGATCAAGTAACAGGGGATCGTAGACGTAGACTGGAATAGGGGCTACGTTGAAATAAGAAGCGATCGCAAATCAACTATTGGGATCAAAACAAGACAAGTAAATAGTCAGGAACAATGCAATGGGCGAAATGAACACAGCTGAATTGTTGGTGCGTTGCCTAGAAAACGAAGGTGTCGAGTATGTTTTTGGACTGCCTGGAGAAGAGAATCTCCACGTCCTGCAAGCCCTTAGACAGTCTTCGATTCAGTTCATCACAACTCGCCACGAACAGGGTGCAGCCTTCATGGCAGATGTGTATGGACGCTTGACTGGCAAAGCTGGCGTTTGCCTTTCCACACTCGGACCTGGTGCAACAAACTTAATGACCGGTGTGGCTGATGCCAATTTGGATGGTGCGCCACTGGTGGCAATTACAGGTCAAGTAGGAACTGACCGGATGCACATTGAGTCCCATCAGTACTTAGATTTGGTGGCAATGTTTGCGCCGGTTACCAAGTGGAATGCCCAAATTGTTCGCCCCAGTAACACAGCAGAAATTGTCCGAAAGGCGTTTAAATTGGCTCAGAGCGAAAAACCAGGAGCTGTTCACATTGATCTACCAGAAAATATAGCTGCTATGGCGGTGAGCGGGGAACCTCTGGGCAAAGATAGCCGGGAAAAAACCTATGCGTCTTTCCGGAGTATCGGGAAAGCGGCTGTTGCAATTTCTAAGGCAAAAAACCCCCTCATTCTAGTAGGAAATGGGGCAATTCGTGCTAATGCCAGTGAGGCGTTAACGGAATTTGCGACGCGGATGAATATTCCAGTTGTCAATACGTTTATGGGGAAAGGTGTGATTCCTTACACTCATCCCTTGGCACTATGGACGGTAGGTTTGCAACAGCGCGACCATGTTAGCTGTGCGTTTGATCAGAGCGATTTGGTGATTGCAGTTGGGTATGACTTGATTGAGTATTCGCCCAAAAAATGGAATCCAACGGGTGAAATTCCGATTATTCACATTGGTGCAGCCCCAGCTGAAATTGATAGCAGCTATATTCCAATCGTGGAAGTTGCCGGAGATATTTCTGATTCGCTCACGGAAATTATGAAGCAGGCGGATCGGCAAGGCAAACCAACCCCCTATGCGGTTGAATTGCGATCAGATATTCGGCAAGATTACGAACAGTATGCCAACGATGAAGGCTTTCCGATCAAGCCGCAAAAACTGATCTATGACTTGCGGCAAGTCATGGGGCCGGAGGATATCGTAATCTCCGATGTCGGTGCTCACAAGATGTGGATGGCGCGTCACTATCATTGCGATCGCCCCAATACCTGCCTGATCTCCAATGGGTTTGCCGCAATGGGGATTGCACTGCCAGGAGCGATCGCAGCGAAACTCGTCTATCCAGATCGCAACATCATTGCAGTGACGGGTGATGGGGGCTTCATGATGAATTGCCAGGAATTAGAGACGGCACTGCGGGTTGGAACACCGTTTGTAACTCTAATTTTCAATGACGGCGGCTATGGCTTGATTGAGTGGAAACAACAAAATCACTTTGGACCAGGCGAAGCAGCTTTTGTCAAGTTTGGCAATCCGGATTTTGTCAAATTCGCTGAAAGTATGGGACTAAAAGGTTACCGCGTGACTAAAACAGAGGATTTAATCCCCACTCTAAAAATGGCGCTGGAGCAAGAGGTCCCGTCCGTGATTGATTGCCCCGTAGACTACGGCGAGAATCTCCGCTTTACCCAAAAAGCTGGGGATTTGAGTTGCAAAATGTAAGTTGGTAATCGGTAATTGGTGATTGGGAATAGAAACCTAAATTACAGCATTTTGCAAGTTGGTGTGATACAGTTCCCCCCCTTGATAAGGGGGGTTAGGGGGGGTCAAAATGTACTTCCGAAGAGTTGCAAACTGCTGTATCAATGACCAATTACCGATTACCAAATTGCGAATGATGAAAATCGCCACTTGGAATGTCAACTCAATTCGCACCCGCCTGCTTCAGGTGGTGGAGTGGTTGCAGGATAACCCTGTAGATGTGCTGTGCCTACAAGAAACTAAAGTAGTAGATGCCGATTTTCCGCGATCGCAACTAGAAGCGATCGGCTATCACCTTTATATTTCCGGGCAAAAATCCTACAACGGTGTTGCCCTCTTAAGCCGAACGCCCCTAGCAGAGGTCAGCATGGGGTTTGCTCCCGTGTTAGGAGTCGAGAAAGCAGGTGATTTCGACGAACAAAAGCGGGTAATTGCTGGACTTGTTGGGGATGTTCGCATCGTTAACCTCTACGTCCCCAACGGTGCATCCGTAGGGAGTGAAAAATACGATTACAAACTCCGTTGGCTGAGCGTGCTACGCGAATACTTGCAAGCCCTTATGGAGAAACAACCCAACGCCCTATGTGTCTGCGGAGACTTTAACATTGCCTTAGAAGACCGAGACATCTACGACCCCAAGGGCAAGGAAAATCACATCATGGCGTCCCCTGCCGAACGTCAAGCCTTACAGGAAGTCCTGGACGTGGGATTAGCCGATGCTTTTCGGAAATTCACTACCGAGGGCGACCACTTCAGTTGGTGGGACTATCGCACCAATGCGTTTAGCCGCAATCGGGGTTGGCGCATTGACCATCACTATCTCACCCCCAATCTGTATCAGCAAGCTACCAGTTGTAAAATTGATATATCACCAAGAAAGCTGCCTCAACCCAGCGACCATGCCCCGGTCATTGTGGAGTTTTCCAATTAAATCCCTTGGGGAAGATTGAACGATGTATTTAGTTACTGGAGCAACAGGAGGAATTGGACGCCGTGTTGTGCGGCTGTTACGAGAGCGGGAACTGCCAGTCCGGGCGTTTGTCCGCCTGACTTCTCGTTACGGGGAGTTAGACA
>JAIUYC010000398.1 GCA_020216575.1 Coleofasciculus sp. S288
TGGTATCCGGAAGCTTAGCGTATTTTGTCCTTTTCTGCCCTCCGTCTTCTTTCGTAATTGCTTACCCAACGAGATCACCACGATGCAAGAAATCTTTTACGTAGAAATACCTACCCCGGATACAAAGGCCGTCTGCACTTGGTTGCAGCAGTCATGGCAACCCGATCTGGGGGAAAAGACCGTCACGCCTGACGGTATCCGCTTGAAATTTGATACACCTGGCTCTAGCAATCACAACGCTACAACGGCTAAAGTAGAAATTCCGGAAATTTCCATTTTTGTTTGGTCTGTACAGCGAACCACCTACCTCAAGGCATTTCGCTGGACAAATCGAGCGATCGCAGGTGAGCGTAAAATCCTGCAACAGCTTGAAGGAGCGCTGCGAAGTCAATTTCCCTATCGCTACCCCGAACTACCCGTCCTTGACCCATCCCGGCAATCGATCTTTGAAGCATTAGCGCCCTATTATCCCCAGACAGTCCATTTCTTTCAGAAAATGCCCAATGGGGAATATGACCTCAACCGCGTCTATTGGTGGGAGAAGCAGTGGCATGAGGGAGTCCGCAATCCCAAGCAGCCTAAACAGATCGTATTTGACCGCAGAGCTTCTCCAGCAAGAGAGGCTGGGGGAGAGGAGCGGCAGAAGGAGAATTTCTCCTCTACTTCCCCTGCTCCAAAAAACACCCCCTCATCGTCTTACGACTTAATCTATGTCGGGGGAGCCTTGGGCGTCATTCATGCGGCAGTAATGGCACGGTTGGGCTACCGAGTGCTGCTGATTGAACGCTTACCTTTTGGGCGGATGAACCGAGAGTGGAATATTTCACGGGATGAGTTTCAAAGCCTGATTAATCTGGGTCTATTTACTCCATCGGAGTTTGAGAGCATCATTGCCAAGGAATACATCGATGGGTTTAATAAATTCTTCGATGGTAACAACCCACCTCACCTAAAAGCAGCAGTCTTGCACACGCCGACTGTGTTGAACGTCGGGTTGGATTCTGAGAAATTGTTACAGTTGTGTGGTGAAAAGCTTAAGAGTGCCGGTGGAGACATCTGGGATGAGACGGAGTTTATCCGAGCTGATATCGAACCCGAACAAGTCGTTGTGACGCTGCAACACCTGCCCACGCGATCGCAGCAACAAGTCAGCGGGCGTTTGTTGGTGGATGCCATGGGGACTGCCTCACCCATCGCTTGGCAGCTCAATGGGGGGCGTGCATTCGATAGTGTTTGCCCAACAGTAGGGGCAGTCATTGCGAAAGGATTCGAGCCAGGGGTTTGGGATTCTAACTACGGCGATGTTCTCAACAGCCACGGAGACATCTCGCGAGGACGCCAGCTAATTTGGGAGTTATTCCCAGGTGCACAAGAGGAACTCACCATCTATTTGTTCCACTACCATCAGGTAAATTCTCAGAATCCCGGCTCTTTATTAGAGATGTATGAAGACTTTTTCACAATTCTGCCCGAGTACCGCCGCTGCGAGATGGAGAAGCTGGAGTGGAAGAAGCCGACGTTTGGTTACATTCCAGGGCATTTTAGTGTAGGGAGTCGCGATCGCATTATTGCGTTTGACCGTCTGATTGCTATTGGCGATGCCGCTTCGCTTCAGTCTCCTCTCGTCTTCACGGGCTTTGGCTCCCTTGTCCGCAACCTATATCGCTTGACTGACCTTTTGGATAATGCGCTGCGGCATAACCTCCTAAGTGCTGATCATTTGAACCAGATTCGCGCCTATCAAAGCAATATCTCCGTGACCTGGCTGTTTTCCAAGGGGATGATGGTACCTACGGGGCGTCACCTGCCGCCCCAACGAATCAACGCCATGTTGAATACGTTCTTCGGACTTTTGGCAGATGAACCACTAGTCGTGGCAGATCATTTCATCAAAGACCGCTTTGACTGGTTAACCTTCAATCGGCTAGCACTGAAGGCAGCATGGCGAAATCCTGCCCTCTTACCTTGGATTTGGGAACTAGCGGGTGCAAAAGATGTGCTCCGCTGGCTGGGTAGCTACTTAGCTTTCACACGCCACGCCTTAGTCAGCGGGTTGCTAGGGGGGTGGTTTCCCGGTTTCGTTCGGCGTCTGCAACCTTGGATTGAAAACCGTTATCCGGCTCTTTGGCTGCGGCTGTTGGCTCAAAGTTATGCCCTGACTGCGGGTACAGCGCGTTCCGAACGAGTGAGAAATCGAGATACGGTTCACCGCATGTCTACAGAGAATGAGCTAATGCAAAGCTCAAATCAGGGCGAAGCACTCGATCCGACCTTGATGGATATGGATAGATCATAAGGCCACATTCCACTAGAGGGGAGGGGAGGCAGGGGGAGCAGGGGAAGCAGAGGAAGTGATTTGTAGCAGACATTGGGCGAATTGATATGATTTATATCTTGCACCTGGCGGTTGAAACCGCAGCTATTGCATTCAAAACCTGCCTGCGCAGGTTACAAAACCCTTGATTTTCGGGCAGTCCGCGCAGGCGGACTTGGAATGCAATAGCCCCAGAATTCCATTTTGAGGGCCTGGTGCAAGATATCAGATAACAAACCAATACCGTTGTTCGCTCTCCTGTAACGCTTTCTCTGCTAGTTCTCGCTGAGTAATGTTACGCGCTACCCAGATATTTGAATTGATTAGCGATTGATTCCAATAATTTCTTAGTATCCACAGGTTTCGTTAGATAATCGCTAGCGCCTAGCTGCCAAGCCCAACGGCGGCTGATTGAATCGGTTTCAACTGTGAGAAAAATAAAAGGAGTCTTGGCAGTAGTCAAATTCTCACGTAATCTCTTTAAAACTCCGTATCCATCAAGATTTGGCATATTGATGTCACAAAGAATCAAGTGAGGATTGAGTTTTTTCGCTAACTGTAGCCCAGTGCAACCATTTTCAGCACTGATAACATTAAATTTTTCAGATTCAAGTAATTTAGAAAGGACTGAGCGCGTAATCCGGTCATCTTCTATGATTAAGATTGAGTTATTTCGAGATTTGTTATGTTTTGACGGAGCAAAATAACCTGGGGGGATTTTTTCGAGGTGAGTTTGAATCACCTGAAATAATTCCTCGAAGTGACAAGACTTGTCGAGGCAATCGTCAGCTCGCAGCTTCATTGCACAATAACGTTCGCCTTCCGTCAGATTAGCGGAAAAAAAAATGAAAGGAATTTTATTTGTAATTGGGTCTTGACGTAACGTTGTCAACACTTGATAGCCGTTCGGGTCAGACATTCTGATATCGCAAATAATCAAATCAAGCATTTGTTTCTTTGCTAAGTGCAAGCCCAATCGACTGTTGCAAGTCCCAACAGCCTGCCATCCCTCCCTCCTTAGCAGCTCTAGAAGGATTTCCAGAAATAAGTTATTTTTCTCAATAACAAGGATTTTGTGCATTCTTTGCCTGTTCAAGATTGATGAATTTAACTCAACTAAGTGGAAGGGGTTAAGATGAATTAATATTCACCCCGCAGCTCTAATTCAGCTTGCTCTATTCAAATCAAGAAACTTTTGTGAAGTAGGCTTTATTTAAGCGAGTGTTTTTGATGAAAATTACGAGAATTATTGGCATGATGAAGATGGGAAACTCTTTGAGCCATTAGCTCCTGATTTTGTAACCTTTCCTGATTTGTGTATCTGACTTGAGCAACGCCCGGATTAGTATGAGGTGGATACTGCACTGTCAGGACTGAGCAAGAAGCGTGGTGAGTGACGTAGTCGTTGATGCTGTCCGAGTTTTGCTTCTTGGAACCTGAAAAGCGTCGGCAACCTATAACGATTAGATCGGCATTCCAGGTACGGGCTACATGGCAGATTATTTGACTTGGGCTGCCGAGGTTCTGGGTAAACTCAGTCAAGATGCCTGCGAGAGTTGCTGTTTCCCAGTGCGATCGCAGTAATTCCAAACCTTGTTGCTCAAACCGTTCCTGCTGATACAGGTGGCTTGCTATATCGTTATTGTGTAGCATTTGGTAGACGCTATCTGAACTGGGAAACACCCAGGGAGTTGGATGACAATCGTTCGTGGGGGATACAACGTGCAGCAGCATCAAACAAGCATCGCTAGCTTTTGCCAGAGATACAGCTTTATTGAAAACATGCTGGGCAAGGGCAGAGTTATCCATAGCCACTAGAATTCTGTGAAACATATAACTCTCCTTTTTGTTCAGAGCAAAATTGGTATCTACAATTGGCGAGCGAACTGACTCACTTAGAATTCAATAGTGATAAAAATTTCTATCTTTATTGAAGTTATGCCGAAAAAATGAAGAACTTATGAAGGAGCTTTAAGTGTTGCGGTAAAGCAATAATTAGATACTTTTATACAAATAAGCTTAACTAATGATTAATAATGGAGCTTTGGAAAAATCATCATTGCGCCTCTGACTCAAATCTCAAAAACGGCACAACCTTGCCTCGGCCTGCAAGATTTAGTTGCGATCGCACTACTAAGTTTTCAGCTTGCTGCTTGGGAACAGTATATAGCGAGTCCAAATGAATTGTGAAACTTGGGTCGGGCAAGGAGTCTCCGAGTCAGAAGTCAGGAGCCAGAAAGAGAAAGTCTTTGCGCTAATTCTAAGTATTAGAGAAGACGATAATCCTATTTCACGGTTGATTTAGACTCACTATAGCAAAATCTATGTACCCGACCCGTAACTGTCTCTATCCTACGAGTTGCCATTGATGGGTAATTGATTTCAATAATTTATTCAGAGTGACAGGTTTTGTAAGATAATCATTAGCTCCTAATTGCATAGCTCGGTAGCGGCTGTCAGAGTCAGACGTAAGAAAAATGAAAGGAGTTTTGGCGGTAATAAAATCTCTACGTAATTCCTTGAGAACCCCAAACCCACTTAAAGAAGGCAGATTAATTTCACAAAGAATCAAGTCAGGATGGAATTGTTTTGCTAGCTGTAAGCCGGAGGCTCCATCTCCAGCACTAATGATATTAAAATTTTTTGCTTCAAGAAACTCAATAAAATTTGAACGAGTCATTTCGTTGTTTTCAATGATTAGAATTAGTTCTTTCATGACTTCATCTTTGCAAAATCAAAACATACAAGCAAAAAATAAAAACTTCAGGAGAAGTTTTAGGCATAGCAAACAAAAAACAGTTAGATACTTTTATGCCACAAGATTTACATCTCCATAGACAATTTTCATGAGATAGGCAGTTCAACAGTAAAGAGTGTA
>JAIUYC010000399.1 GCA_020216575.1 Coleofasciculus sp. S288
AATCCCTGGTGAGTGGCTGGTGTCAAGGACGTGATAGGCGAGCCAGGCGCGATCGCATCATTAGAACATTTCCTGCCATCGCGGGATGCTCCGCCGGCTGTATTATCCGGTTCCCCATCACCTGGAGGATCGAAGGTTACCTGGAGGACTGAACGGTTGAGCTGAGTTTGCCTGTTCGTTGATTGTTCAGAGGATTCTTGCCCTTGAGTTGACAAGTCAGCGCTTAAGACAAGACACAAGGACAGCCCCACTGAACAGAGCGTAAGAAATGGGTACAAATTTTTCCGAGCCATAATCAAGAATCCTCCTGAAAGGCATCTTATCCCCTTAATATATCTTGCTTTTCTTAAGGAGCGTTAATCACAATGCAACTTTAGACAGATACCTTTTCGATTTTTTTTGCTATCAAGAATTTTAATTGGCTAACCGAAATTTTTGACACCTAAATTTCCTCTCAAATTAAGCTGAAAAATAAGACCATATTTTCTAGAAGCCGCAACGGATATAGGAAACCCGCAAGATAAGCTAACTTTTCCGTCTCTGGCATAACAATTCTTTACAACCAATTTCCCACTAAGACGAAAGATGCCCAGAAAAAGGGATGCTTGTACTCAGTTTTTTTCAATAAACTTAACTGTGCCTGACGAAGGGCTTCAGCTTTGCTCACCTCAGGTTGGGCTAGGTTTCGGTAAAACTCAACCATTAACTCGGCTGTCGATTGATCCTGTACCGACCACAAGGTTGCCAGGGTACTGCGAGCCCCAGAGCGCACAGCCACTCCTGCCAACCCTAAGGTTGCCCGTTTATCCCCAGTAGCCGTTTGACAGGCGCTGAGAACCAGTAATTCAATCGGTTCAGCATCCACTCGTTCTCTGCTTTGGAGTAATTCATCCAAATCTTTAACATTAATGCGACCATCCCAAGTCAACAGAAAGGTATTCTCTGCCTTGGAACTGAACTGACCATGGGTAGCCAGGTGAACGACAGGAAATGGAGTGGCTTGAATTTGGTTTTTAACGGTAGTTTTGATAAACTCCTGATTCAGAAGTACTTGAGAAGGCACTTCAGAGGCGATTTGCTTTAGTTCAAACTCTACGGCTGGAAGGGGAGAAAAGCCTTGACGGGGTTCAGTCAGTCCAGCCGTTAAAACTTTGAGGCGTTCTCGAACGAGCGATCGCGGCTCCAATAGCTGCAACCCTTGACTGATAGCAATGCTGTATTTTTCTATCAGATACTGCTGTCCATCGTAAAGGGCAGCCATGGGCAGATTTCGCAAGGCACCATCCAGCACAAATACCAACGTTTTTATCCCACTGGTGGCTAACTCATCCTCAGTCGGTCGAATCAGCCAATCATAAACCTGTTGAGAAAACTGTAAGCGCTGTCGGTTAGAGAACGCTGGATTGAGCGATTGCAACGCCTGATCGAGAATGTTTTCCACTTGTCTTTGGGGTAGACGAGTCTCGTAATGGCGTAGGGGCTGTCCTGGCAGGGAAAGGATAACGGCTAAACGGTCTGGCAGAATAATTGGATAGATTACTGCGGCATTTGGATCGACTTGGTCAATCTGCTCGGGTTTAGCACTCAAGCAGGCTTGCCGAAAGAAATTGTCTAATTCCGCTAGCTGAAGTGATTCAATAATTTGACGAGCTTGCTTGAGATTTTCTTGACTGACTTCTCCTTGATTCCTTTTAGGTTGCAACAGCAATTCAACGAGTTCCCGATAGACGGGTTCAACACTTTCCCGAAAGGAGAACTGAACGTCGGGATTGATAGCCACTAAGTCAGTGCGGAGGGATTGAAGGGTATTAACGGCTTCTGTGTAAGCAATCTTCGCCTGCGTTACCTTGCCCTGCTGTTTGAGAATCTGACCCAGTTGCCACTCCCAGCGATAGGTGATATCTGAAGCATTAATGGCTTGAGCAATTTGGAGCGCGTTCTGTGTCAAGTTTTGAGCTTCTGTCCACTGTTGTATCTGCTTGTAAAGCTGTCCTAACTCCCCAAGGGCATAGGCTTCTGCTCTTGGATCTTTGAGTGTTCTCGCCTCTTGGATAGCTCCAACCAACACTTGAGCGATTTCCGAAGGCTGAGGAGATACAAGGCTTTCTGGCTGTTCCTCACCCCCTTTCCCGATCGCCATGAGGCTTTCAGCTAAATTCACTCGAGCGTGGACAGCCGTGCGACTCGGGGGCAGGTGAGCGAGTTGAGCCTGGATTTTAGGTAATAAGGCTTGAGTTGCATTCCATTGTTTGGTTTGGATGCTCAAGCTCAGTTGGTTGAGTTGGGCTTCTAGTTTGCTTAGGGGATTGGTTGCCTGTTCTGCTGCCTTTTGATAAAGTTGTACGGCTTTTTCATAATCTTGCAAAGCTCTAGCGGTATTCCCCAGGCTGAAGAGAATATCACCGATTTCTTGGGACGCATTTAACTGTTGAGCGATCGCTAAACTTTGTTCCAAAACGTCCTGAGACTTCTGTAAATCTCCCACAACTTGCAGGGCAACCCCCAGACTACGAAATGCCGCCGCCTTGAGGGGAGAGTAGGGCTGAGCTTGGAGCGTTTGGTTGATTTGCTCTAGGAGTGTTTGCGATCGTCGATAAAGTCCCAACGTTTGCATGGCTTGGGCTTGGTTGATTTGAGTCCCCAAGCTTCCCGTCGCATCTCCAGCTTGATCGTAGGTCGCTTCTGCCTGTTTCCAGGTATTGAGGGCAGCTTCAGCTTGTCCAGTGGAAAACTGAAGATGACCTCGAGTATTGAGGGCTTGACCAAGGATGAGCAAGCCTCCCCGGTCTAGATTCTGCTGGCTCTGTAATAGGGTTAAGCTTTGAGTAATCGCTGTTTGTGCGTCCTGCCATTGTCCTAAGTTTTGATGCGCCAGCGACAGATAGCTTAAACTTAGGGCTTGGTTGAGACGAGCGCCTTGCTCCTGATACCTTCGGGCGGACTGTTGCCAAAGTGCGATCGCCTCAGAAAACTGTTCTGCCTGGAAGCGAATTAAGCCTTGTTCGAGTTGAGTTGAGGCGTCGGCGGCGTGCTGTTGTGCTGTGACAGGCAAGACTGTTGTTACCAAACACAGAATCAGCAAGAAAAGGATGGCATAACGCTTGAAAAAAGCTAGTTGCCTGAAAAATTGGTGCAGCCTTTTCATGGTTCTTTATTTCGCGCAAGTTGTTCGTTGGTGCCACAGATGTGGAGGAGCGACATCCGGTACGCTAGCCACTAACTCTAACTGACCATCGGCACGAACCCTCCATCCTTGAGCCTCAACGATAGGAATGCGATTCGGGTTCGTTTTTGACTCAATCTCTTGAGTTTGGTTGACTGACTCAGATTCCCTTGCCACTGATAAATTGCGAGTGTCCTGCCAAACAAACTCATTTAGCAGGGGCTGAGTGGGAGCGGCAGGTAAACCGCCTCGTCCCGTTAGGGCAAAGTAGTTCCCTTGATTAGCTGGACAGCCTGTGGCAATTTGCTGACTAGGGTCAATGACATTGTCTGGCAACTGGACTAACCCTTGAGAAGGGTCAATCCCTTGAATGTCAATGTCCACAATTCCATTAAACTGAGGATCCCGATCCGACGTAGCAGTGATGTCACTCTCTAGGGTCAGTTCCTCTCGGAACTGAGTGCCAAAGATGCCTTGAGCAGTAATACTGACTCTCCCTCCGGACCCCGCCATCGCATTGGCGGTGATGTCGCTATTTTCTAAAGCCACTAACGTATCAGTATCGATCGCAATATTACCCCCATCAGAACTCCCTGCATCGGTTCTGATTTGGCTTTCACGGCGCAACCGGATGTCTTGTGCCTGTAAGTTAATATTGCCTCCTGCACCGGAGACCGTAGTGGCATCAATGCTGCTTCCTGTGTCAAGCGCGATCGCATCCGCGATAACATTGACGCTGCCAGCATCTCCTGATCCAGAACTCCTGAGATTGACGAGCGATCCATCCCGGACAATCAACTCTCCCGTGGTAATGCTCAAGTTTCCTGCCGCACCGGTGGCGTTAATTGGGATGAAAAATGGGGTAAACACATACCCAGTTGATGTCGCTATGGTACTAGGTGACCGACCATCTCTGGATTTGCCAATCACTTCCACCGACTCAGAAGCGTTGACAATGACATCTCCCCCCTGTCCCGCACCGAGTGTCGAGGCTCCCACGCCAGCTCCATCTTGGATAATCAATCGGTTCGTGTTAATCGTCAAGTCACCCGCGTCGGCATTTCCACCGGATGTCGTAATCAGACTGCGGAAATAATCATCGACTGATGTGCCAGTGACACGGACTGAGTCGGAGGCTATCGTCAGGTTTCCACCCCGACCATTAGAAGGAATGGGTCTATTTCTCGCCGTGACTCCACTTGTCGTAGCGATCGCTGCTCCCCCTTCGATGAAAAGAGAGCGAGTATTGATCTCTAAGTCTCCCGCATCTCCTGTGCTACCAACGGTAGATGTCGATAGGTTCGTCTGAATCGGACTATCGTCTCGGTATCCTGACACAACCACAGACTCAGAGGCTCTCACGCTCAGATTTCCTCCATCCCCCATACCCAAAGTCAGGGTAGATACGATTGCCCCGTCCTGGACAATCAGCTTCCCTGTATCAATCTCTAAAGTCCCTGCATCTCCTCGACTAAGCGTTGTGGTTAACAAGCCAGAGCCATTCACGTCTATCAATTCAGAGGCGTTAATTGCAATACTCCCTCCAGCCCCTTGACTAAAGGTTGGACTGAATATCACTGCCCCATCCCGAAGTGTTAACTGCTGGGTATCAATGGTAATGTTTCCAGCTCGTCCTGAACCGACAGTTCCAGCAAATAAGCCGCTTGTGCGAGCTAAAGGGTTGACGGTTCCCGCTAAAGCCGCCTCAATATAAGTTTGTCGAAAGGTATCAAATCCACTTCCTCTGAGTTCCACACCATCAGTAGCGCGAATGGTCAGATTTCCTCCCGCCCCGGTATTGACAGTGCTAGATGAGACAAAGGCTTGATCTTGAACCCTGAACTGTGCCGCTTGAATATCGATGCCCCGACCCGCAAAACTTCCTAGAGTATCCGAGACTAGGTTAGAGCGATCGCGTAGTGTGACATTTCCTCCCCTGACTCGGATAGCGCCCCCACCCAAACCACTGGCATTGACTGACGCGATTCCTGATAACTCGATAGTGCCGAAATTT
>JAIUYC010000400.1 GCA_020216575.1 Coleofasciculus sp. S288
AAATCCGAGGCGCACCGATAGGAATGCTGGCACGAATGCGTTCGCTGGAGGTTTGCAGAGTCCCCGCACCATCGGTAGCGACGCCAATTCCAATGTTTTTGACGTAGTATTCAGGTAATCCACCAGCACCGATGGTATTCACGGGACTAAGGGTAAAGCCATAACCGTGGGTATAAATCAAGTGTTGGTTAACCCAGGTTTGAGCCTGTTCGGGAACGGCACTGTAGTCTAATTCACGCGCTGCGATAATCACTTGTTGCTTCTCGGTCGTGACTGGAGGTGCCTCAAGCGGTTCGGCATTGGGTGCAGGAACAATCGGGGGTACTGCCTCTACTTCACTTTGCAGGGTGTAGCGATCAATATCGGCATCAGGAAATTTGTAATAGAGTCGAATTTGTTGCAGTTGGCGATTCGTTTGCAGAAGTGGGCGCGTATCCCAGAGGCGGATATTGCGAATTGTCAGGTCATTTTCTGCTAGGCTAGCGGCAGTGAGTTCGCCTTCGGGGAAAAAGGTTTCAACTTCAATATCTTCCAGAGCGAATGCTTGTCGGGTCAGGGCAATGCTGCGCTGAATGTACGGTTGTTCCCGTGCCAGTTCATTGGGTTGGACGACAAAGCGTTGAACCCCTGTCGGTACGACAGCGCTTGCCGTCACAGCTACCACCAGGTACAGTACCAGTACCATCAACAGCCTCTTTCCCGTTGTCTTGAGATGCTGGAACCAGAAAATGGTTTTCACGAGAAGGAAGATGGCGATCGCTGCTGCCAGGATACTTAAACCTGTATAAAGGGGTAACTGAGCCTTGACGGCAGTGTAGTTTGCCCCATAGATGACGCCACGGGTGGAATAGAGTAATTCGTAGCGCAATAGCCAATGATGAAGAGCGAGTGCTGCTGCAACGCTGCTAGCTAGTCCGTACAGATGGCGCAGTTGCCTAGGAGAAAAGCCTGGAAATTTCCCTTGAGAGAGGCTATCTCCCGACGTTAAATAAATCAGCGTTACGGCTATTAGACTGAATAAAAACAGTCCCCCCAGCCAAAAGTCAAACAGCTGCCACAGGGGAAAGCTAAATACATAAAAGCTAATATCTCGCCCAAATAGTGGCTCAACCGCATTAAAGGCTGTGGGATGGAAATACTGTAAAGTCCTAGTCCAGTGTTCAGCGAACACCAAACCAAAGAACAAACTCATCGCTACGGCGATCGCTGTTAACCAAAACTGGGAATTGACAATCAGCGCGATCGCAATCAACACCAGTACAGCCCCCTGCAAAATCTGAATGGGAATGGGCAACTCCTGTAACAGCAACTGTTGTACAGATACCCAATTCAAAAAGGATGGCAGTGGCGGCGTTACATTGGGTAGACTCCAATCCCGATGCCAAAAGCCTAGAGCGATTCTGCTGTAGTGCAGTAGCATCACTCCCACTACTAGGCTAAGGACGATGACTGTTGGCAAAAGCGATCGCAGCGTTAGAGTTACTGATGACTCAGGAACATTTTGCTTCCGCAACGGGTGATTGGGGATTGGTGAAAGGAAGGGGTTAGGGAAACCAGGGGGCTGAGGGCTAGTCGAACGAGATGCTGTACTGCCACTGAGAACTTGAGTTGAGAAGTCCCTAGTCTCTAGTCGCCAGTCCCCAATTGCTGCCGTCCTCCCTTTTCCCAGTCCCCACTCACCAGCCCCAAGTTTCCACTTGAGCCGATTTGCGAGAAACAAGTTGCTAAGGGAAAATCCAGCCGATATGCTGGCTACAACAGTCCACAAACCGAGCTGAGTCTGCAAGCGCAACAGGAACGCCTGTAAATAACCAACTTTCTGAAACCATAAAATTTCTGTGACCAAGTGAGACAGCAAATCCCAACTCAGCCACAGTCCCAGTAGCAAGATAACAGAGCGAAAAATAGGGTTCCAGAAGCGTCTTCCCATTGTCAGTAGTCAGGGGTCAGGGGTCAGGGGTCAACAGGGGTCAAGGTTCAGGGTTCAGTACTCACTAGCCATTTTAAGTCCAGCGTTCAGTCACGGGACGAAGAATCAAATCAAAGAAACAACTGACAACTGACAACTGACAACTGACAACTAACTAGCTAAATTGCTTGCCTGTATCCAAGTTAAAGAGCATTTGTAACGATTGCATGGCTTGGTGTCGAGCCTCAATATCTTGCTGCGCTCGTAGCTGCACCATGGGGTCGTGCAGGATTTTGTTGACGATCCCCCGTGTCAGGGCTTCGATGACGGCCTGATGTTTTTCAGCAAATTCTGAGCCTAAGCGCGATAAGGCTTTTTCTAGTTCTTGCTCCCGGATTGTTTCTATTTTGTCTCGCAGGCAGTTAATTGTAGGTACTGTGTCGAGCGATCGCCACCACATATCAAACGTTGCTACTTCTTCCTCCAACAGCACCTCGGCTTCCATGGCCATCTGGCGGCGGCTTTCCTGATTCTGCGCCACCACAGCTTTTAAATCGTCTACGTTAAATGCCTGTACGTTCTCTAGCTCATTGGCATCCGCCGCGACATTGCGAGGGACAGAGATATCAAACAGCATCAACGATCGAGCCGGATCGAGAGCCGCTTCTAGTTTCGACCGATTGAGTAGGGGTTCGGTAGAAGACGTGCTGGTAAATACGAGGTCGGAATTTGCAATCACCGCCATCATTTCTGAAAGTGGACGCAGTTCCAGTTGTGCCTCTGGAAACTGATTCGCTAATTCCTCAGCTCGCCGAGGGGAGCGATTTACAATCGAGATACTTCCAGCGCCTTTTGACACGAGGTGTTTTACCAGCAAGCAGGACATCTTACCCGCACCGATAATCGCGACGCGGCAAGCTGCTAGGTTCTGGACTTTCACTTGAGCCAATTCCACAGCCGCAGAGCTGATGGAGACAGCCCCTGTCCCGATACTGGTTTCCGTGCGAACTCGCTTGCCTGCTGCGATCGCATCTTTAAAGAGTCGGTTGAGCAGGCGTCCGATCCCGTTGTGTTGCTGACCGAGTTTGTGGGTGTTTTTGACCTGCGCCAAAATTTGTCCTTCTCCAAGCACCAAGCTATCAAGTCCCGCAGCTACGCGCATTAGGTGCATCACCGCATCCTGGTGCAATAAGACAAAAAGGTGTTGCCGCAACTGATGTAGAGGGATTTGACTGTGTTCTGAGAGGAACTGGCTCACTTCTCGAATTCCTGGCTCCGTTTCCGTTGCCACCAGATAAATTTCCATTCGATTGCAAGTGCTGAGAATGGCGACTTCTTCGATGTGGGGGTAGCTGCACAGCGCTTGCATCGCGCTTTCCATCTTCGTTTCCGGAACGCTGAGTTTTTCCCGAACCTCAACTGGCGCTGTTTTGTGGCTTAGACCTACAACGGCGATATGCATGTTTTCTCCAAATACTTGTTGTCGTTTCGGTTAGATATCAGAATGTTTTTAACGAGAACTCTGGAGGGTTGCGACCTATATTTTCTCAAAAATTGTGTCTATAACAACTATTAAATGAATTAGTTTAATGTCAACTACCTTGTCTCTATGAGCCTGGCTAGTAAGTAGAGCAACATAAATGAACACAGCTTACTTCTAGGGTGAGCATTGCCCATTGTTCCCTACGGATTTGAACTAGAGGGTTTTAGCGGACAATGCTCACCTTACGTTTAATGGTGTCCATCTACTTAATTTATTACTCAACAACTATTTATCTTTAAAACCAGTTTACCTAAGTAGGGCAGATTTCAGTACAAAAAACGAAGAGAGGTCAGAACCTCTCATAGAAATAGAATAAGTGAACGGAGCTTCAAAGGGTACGCTTCACGACTAGGTTCGCGCTTAGCTTCAGAACCGCTCTCTTCCCTGGTTAAGATCGCGTAGTAATACTTACTCGAGGAAAGCAATCCTCTCACTCTTATTAATTAGTTTCTTCAAATCCGAGTATGAAGAAGTATAGCACTCCTTCCATACTCGGGTCTTCAATCCACTGATCGGTACTTCAATAACAGTGTTCAGTGACCAGTGAGCAGTGACCGAATTGCTAGTAGTTATGGATTGGGAGTCAGAGTCCCCCAGCTTGATAGTGCAGGCTGGCAGAAATAACTGATCAGTTTCCAAGCGGCTGAACACCTTACACTCAAAGAATTTTTGACTTTTGAGTGCGTCGGGTTTGGGAACCTGCGTTCCTCCCCATGGAGACGCGCCCGGAGGGTTTTGAATGCGTGACTTCCAAGGTAACGGTAATAAGTAGTTGATCTTGGTTGGGGTTTAAATTCCTATCCAAAACTTGGTCACTGTTCACTGCTTCACTGGTTACTGACTTAAGCCTACCTTAGTTGCATGTACTTGGGTTGATCGAACATATGGATGGTGTCCACAAACCGAGCCGTCTTGGACTGGCTGGAAATCACTAGGCTCTGAGTCCGCGCTCCGCCGTGGAAGAACCGGACGCCTTCCATCAAGGTTCCAGGGGTAATACCACAAGCAGCAAACAGCACTGTCTGACCAGAGGCTAGCTCGTCAGCGTTGTATACTTTATCTGGATCGGTGATGCCCATGGATTTGAGCCGATCAAGATTGCTCTCTCTGCTTTCGCCAATCAGACCCGTTTTCACAATTTCGGGGTCGTAGACGAGCTGACCCTGAAAATGTCCACCCAAGCAGCGCATCGCTGCTGCTGAGATGACGCCTTCGGGCGCTGCACCAATTCCCATCAAGGCGTGGATGTTAGTCCCTGCAAAGGCGCAGGAGATGGCGGCTGAAACGTCGCCATCACTGATCAACCGCACCCTAGCACCGGCTTCGCGGATTTCCTGGATGAGTTCCTTGTGGCGATCGCGTTTCATGACAACGACCACTAGTTCCTCAATTGCTCGGTCTAGGCACTCGGAGAGAATTTTCAGGTTTTCGGTAGCTGACTTGTTAATATCTACATGACCCTGTGCCGCTGCGGGGGCTGCCAGTTTCTTCATGTAAAAGTCAGGGGCGGCAAACAACCCCCCCTTCTCAGAAATCGCCAGCACTGCCATTGAACCATTTTGCCCGTATGCCACCAGGTTGGTGCCTTCGCAAGGGTCAACAGCAATGTCAATTTCCATCAGTTCGTTTGGGTTGCAGAAGTTCTTGGCATCCTCACGAGTACAGATTCCAACTTCTTCGCCGATGTAGAGCATGGGGGCGTCGTCTCGCTCCCCTTCTCCAAT
>JAIUYC010000401.1 GCA_020216575.1 Coleofasciculus sp. S288
ATACACCTTCAAAAGGGGGACTTGAAGCTCAATAATGTACCTCACTAGACTAGGAAATGCTATATCGCGAGTCTAAAACCGAGACAGGAAACGTCGGAGGCGATTGTCATGAACACAGCAACAGGATTACTGACCTTTGAGCAATTCCTTGATTTCGATGACGGCACTGAGTTCAACGAGTATGAGTTGGTTGAGGGGAGGCTGGTATTAATGCCAGAACCTAGTGAGTTGCATGAAGAGATACTCGAATTCCTGTCTTTCATGTTTGAGCTGGCATACAGGCGGCGCAAATTGAAATACTCTGTCCGCAAGCGAAACTCACTCTTCGTTGGAAAGGCTCTCAGCCGACGCCCGGACATAACCATCATTGAACGACCCAAGGTTTTTAAAGACGATCAGCCCACTAGGGGTATCAGAACCAAGCCGTTCATGATTGTGGAGATTGCCTCAAATAACTGGTCTACCGACCTGGTGGATAAACAAGAGGAGTATCAAGCGTTAGGAGTGTCAGAGTACTGGATTGTTGACTATCGAGGGCGAATCCCTGCCAAGTATTGCCTGCGGGGGAAGGGGAAGAAAGTGATTGTGCTAACCCTGGACAATGGCGAGTACCTAAGGGAAGAGTACCTCGAAGGAGAAACTATCCCTTGTAAAACTTTTCCCGAGCTGAGCTTGAGTGTCGATCAGGTGTTGGCGGCTGATGCAGAGGATGTAATTTAGCAGTGATCGCCCTCTGCAACTATAGCGGTTCTCAAATGATTGGAGTACGGGCGGTTTATTGGATTGAGCTGTGGGAAGCAGATATCAGCGTTCTGAACAGTCCCTAGAGTTTCCTGGATTTTGAGCTTTGTCTGGGATAACCCATCAGGGTAAGAATACTTGCACCCACCAACCCCAACAGCGTTCTCGGTTCTGGTACTGCAACCTCATCTGGCACTTCAACCTGAACAGTCCATGAGACGGATTGCTCCAGTACATCCCGGTTTATACGAACCCAATCTGTTGAGTCAAATGCTCGAGCTGTAACTTCGTAGATGCCTGAGCCAAAGCCATAATCAGTCAGCCGGAACCACTCATCCTCTGCTTCACTCACTAGAGTACCGTTTACGAACCAGTTGATATCGATGACGTTAGGATCGATTAAGTCTACCCAGAGCTTATCGGGATTAAACAGAGGGGTTGTGTTGTCCAGCCAGCTATCTAATGGGTTTACCAAATTATAGATGTCTAGAATAATCTTTTCTCGACTTACGGCGTCGAAAGGTCTACCCAAGCTTCGCATTTTGGAGTTCTCGGACGGTCGATATAAGCCCGTATCGTAATAGCGAGCTCCTTCATAAGCACCAATGATTCCGATGCCAGGTTGTTCATAACCGAGCCAATGCGACCACTTATCTCCTGTAGGTGATTGGGTTACATTAATCTCAAATGGTTCTGTACCCATGTATGGCTCTGAACTTCCCCCATATTCATCAGCCAACCCATTGAAAGAATGTCCGAGTTCATGGAGAGCCACTTCCGTGGCGTCAGAGTTTCCACCCGCATACACAGCATAGAACCCACCTCCCCCTCCATATCTAGTATCGTTAACGGTTACGAGCCGGATTTCAGCCAATGAGATATTAGGTAGGTTATCAACCAAGACCTGGTTGGCTTTCACTTCGTTAATATATAAAAGGCGATCAATTTCTCCATCGAAATAGTAAGACGCATCCAATGCCGTATCGCGGAAGATGCCTTCGGGGGGAATGTCCGCTCCCGACTCATTAGAAATAACGTCCACGCTATGGACATTGAAGAAATTCTTATATCTGGGATACGGATTCTCTCCCTCGTTAAACAGATGCTGTAGCATGGCATCAATGTGACTGACATAGGTAGTATCAACATCCGCAGCCGTATAGCCATCTCCCAGGAAAAATATATCCACTCGGTTTTCCGATGAACCATTGTCCCAAAGCGTTAAGTACGCTCCTCGCGCAACGTTTTGTAGCCCTAGTAGCATGGCGATTGTAGCCGTGGGAATTAATAAGTACTTTGATAGATGCGACAACATAATTTCCTCATTCATGGTTCATGGTTCATGGTTAGTGGTTAGTAGTTAGTGGGATGCATGCAGGATTCCTACCGCCTACCACCTTCTTCCATCAGGTCAAGTAATATCAATTATCTAAAATGCTGCCATACATTAATCTCCGCGTCCCCACGTCCCCGCGTCTGGAGTGTCAATCATCTGTAGCAAACATTTAGGTAATCGATATAACGAGCTTGTTCGCAACGTTTACTCCTCCTCCCAATACTCTTCATCCCAAGCTGGATACTGTTCGGGTGATTCCCCATAGGTTTCTAAAATTTTGGGGTTTTTGATTTTGGGATTTGCTGGTTCAATGCGTTCCAATTGTACGTTGAATTCCCAGTTGTCGCCAAAATCAAACACATAAGTGATGCTTTTTCCTTCTTTAAGTCCCAAATCACCAATACAGATTTCAGTGGTGAAAGGCGGTTCCTCCAGATAGGGATGATTAATCTGTACAGTCCAGCCAAAATGGTTCTTGTATGAAAAACAGTAGAGGTGGTCGTTATCAAAATTAACCGACTTTAGAATAATGCTACTTAAGTGTTCAAAGGTCAGCTTAGCTGGAATAGCGATGCGCCGCCAAATTGTGTTGCGTGCGTAGCGTTCCATCTTGAGGGAAACCTTGAAAACATAGAGTCCGTCTCGAAACTCCGGTTCTGGAATGGTTAAGTTATTCTGCCATTCTGGGAAGAAGGGTTGGAAAGCTGACTGCCATTGACCCAAGAAGCCCTCAAATTTACCCTCGTCTTCCTGCTCGAATTCACTGTCTACCAACCCATACAAGAATAGCAGGAGAGCATCTCCCCAATGCGATCGCTCTAAACGTTTGATTTTCCAACCTTTGCCTTTCTCTGGTTTGGCGGATTCCACCGAGAGACACCCAAACATTTCCAGAAGGGCGATGTTGTGGAGGCCTGGATAATAGGTTAAGCCATACTCGTCTGATAACTTGCCAAGCTTCAGCCCTTTATCGGGAATTCGCCGCCAAAATGCTAAACATCTACCGAAGCTGCCCATCGCGCCGCGTTCGCCCAAAATCTCCTCACTGCCCCAAATGAGCCAGGTTTCCAGAAGGTTGAAATAGCGCTCGGTGGGGTTGAGGCTGTTCCAGGATTGCAACGCTGTTGAGTCTAAAACCAGGATATATTTTTTGCCTTTGGTTTCAATCGAAGACAACCCCGAAGCTCGCAATAATAGGTACAGTCCAGTGATATTTGGATAAGACTTTTGTTGGGGACGTTTCAGGCCAATTTGGATTGGATGGTTTAAACGAGCGTTAAGCTCTGATAAAGACTTTAGGGGCAGGAAATGATTGGTGCTACTGACCTCAATTCCCTTTGCACCAATGAAGTCTAGGAGTGTTTGAAAATCGCGCAGAATCGTCCCTGGGTTTGTCTCATCAATCGTTTGCTGGTGGAGCAACTGCTCTTGTTCGGGTGACAGGGTGGTTACATCAAAGGGAGAAGCGTAGAACATAACAGGTTGACAGGCTGAATTCAGGTGCAGCCGTTGTAAAAGTTATTTTCCCACTAACTCCGGTTTTTGCAACTTTTCAGCAATGAGTTGATACAGAAAAGCGATCGCACCTCGTCTATTTTCAAACTAATTCTACTTATACTTCTTCTTCTTGCTAGTCTTTTTCTTGTTTTTCCTAAGAGAGGGAGAGAATCCACGAGGCGCTTCCGGGTCAGATTTAGATGCGAAGTAATCCACAACTTCCTCCATTGTGAATTTACGCTGGGGAACTTCTTCCCGTGGTTTCAATCCTAATGACACTTGCACTTCGCTCCAGTCTCCTACAATAAAGGGAACTACGCGATCGGCTGCAAAGGCACACTCCATGGTAGGTGCAGACTCCACTGCCTTTAAGTCAACCAAGTCGGCAATCAGGAAGGCATTAAACTCTGAATCGTTTTCCGCAAACAATCCCAGTTGCTGAGTGAGGGCAGTAACACACTCCGTTCTTACATGGGGATGCATTTTGCCGATTTCTGTCAAACAGTCGGCAGCAGTGGTGCGAGGATAGATTTCATGAGATAAGTCAGCTAGATAAGCTGTGAGGGCAGGAATTGCAGTCGGTCCAATCAGACCAAAGACTTCCGGCATCTCAGTGCTTGTCCAATCGATATCCTCTAATTCATGGAATAAGGATATCAACGGTTCAATTGCTGCCTCGGCACGAAGTTGTCCTAGGACGCGCCAAGCGTGAATCGGTGCCCAGACTTCAAGGCTGTTTGAATCAGCCCAGTTCAACTCGTCGTCTGTTGCCATGCGTAGCAAGTCGGAGATATGTTCTGGAGTGAAACCTAGTTCCTCGACATAGTTAGGCCACTTTCGGAAGTTACGGCAGTTACCATAGGTCAGAAGTTTGTCTAGAGGCGGTGGGTAAGTGGCTGTTGTCATGGCAGGCTTTTTCCACACTTCTACGCCACGATTGTATCCTTAGCCAGAGGATAGTGCGATCGCACCCGATTCTCTAGCAAATCCTCTAAGCACAATCCTCATCAGGCAGGCGACTCTTGAGAAACGGTTACTAAAGTGTTCCCTCTGGTAGACGTTAAGGCAAACCGTAAACGTTATTTTTATACTAAATAGAGAAGGGTAGTGAAAGCTTTTAAAGAGAAATAAAAATAGTCATAGTCTTGACCGAGTTATTCGGATAGAGTACTTGACCGTTTAAATTTTGTTATTTAAATCTCAGTTATTTAAGTAGGCTAATTGACAGTACGCTCAAAGATTTATTTATAAACTTATTAATGTTCGCACCACAGACTCTAAATCTAGACTAAACTTGGAAAACTCGCTTTAGAGACTGTTTATAAACCAATGTTAAATTGTTTATACCTGCTCCTGGCTCGATCCCCCTAGCCCTCCTAGGAGATCCCCCCCTCACCCCCCTTAAAAAGGGGGGAGCCAGAGGAAGCTTCGCTATTAACATCACGGGGGGAGCCAAAGGAGACTGCGCTTTTTTCTTCACGGGGGAACTCCAATTCAATACAAGTCCCCCTTTTTAAGGGGGATTTAGGGGGATCGATGTTCATGCAAGAAACCGCTTCGCAGCATGGACGCGAAACTTGAGGAAGACACCCGATTGTTCTG
>JAIUYC010000402.1 GCA_020216575.1 Coleofasciculus sp. S288
AACCACACTAAAACAGGCTACCAGGACATAACTTTGTCGCTTGCTCAAGGTTGTAGCATTGGGATTGCGAAAGCGCCGATTCAAGGCTTGTCCAATCCAGTACGTTCCTATGGCATAGTTGAGTACTGTGAAGATAACAACGCTGATACCAATCGTACCCAAGGGGAAGTGGAACCATTCCCAGTCTTTGATCACGCCGTGATAGAAGGGAAAGTCGGTATAGTATGAGCCAGTCCGATCAACCAAATAGGGCAGCAAAACTGAGGGATTAAATAGTTTGAACCAATCCACTGGACTTTGTTCAATCGGTTTGGCATTGGCGAAAAACAAGAAAACTAAAACGGCACCACTACCCAACCAAGGCTGAAACCCACCTAGCCAAGAGCTAACTAAGCCAAACAGCAACGCTGCGCTGTAGAAAAATGCACAGCTAGCAACCAGAACTGCCCAGAAGCTAAAAATTTCACCCAAAGGAATTTGGGCAGTCAGCCCCAACCCTACGGAGAGAGGAAGGGTGAGGATAGCAGCTAGATAGAGCAAAATGGGAACACCCAGCAGTTTACCTCTCAAAATGCTCCAGGTAGACTGGGGGCTGAGTCGAATAAAGTTCAACGTGCCGCGACGCTCCTCCCTCGCCAAGTCACTGATGAGCATGTAGCAACCCACCACTAACAGGGTAAATAAAACAAATAGACTGAGCGATACGAACATTTTTGGATAGTGATCTTGCCACCATCCCTGATAGTCAATTGCATCGGCGGGGCAGATATTATTGCTCAGAACTTTTTGCAGATCTTTCAGTTTTTCCTTTACTGATTCAATGCTGACTTTGAGTTCTTGAACTTTTACTGGATCGTAGTGTTTAGCCCCGCTATAGTGAGCGAATTCTGATTGAAGTCGGGCATATTTTGTTTGCAGTTGGGGGACTTGCTGACTCGATGATTCAAACCCAGCCCGCAGACGACAGTACCGATCCCAGATGGAGTAAGGTTCCTTTGGAAGCTGGCTCAACCAGTACAAAATCAGTAACACTTGTCCCAGTAGCGATGTTCCAATTGCGATCGCAATATTACGAACGTTGAGGCGACCTTTCAGTTCTCGGAACAATTGCGGATTCCAGTCGCCGATACGATCTAGCCAAGGTAAGGCCATAATTATTTTCCTTAAATGACACAGGGTTGGAGAAAGAAAAAAGTCAAAGGGAAAGGACTATTTTTTACCTTTTTACTTTTGACTTGCAAACAGCATTTTGGTGGTAGATTCGCCAGCCTTTTGGAGTTGTCGCGTTAGCTGTAAGGTTAATAAACTTAATACACCCAGTTGAGCTAACACACCCAGGAGAACTGTTGGAATTGAGGCATTAACAAGGGTGAGTATCGGCAAGGGCGAAAACAGCCATATGAAGGGCATGTTTATCGGTTCAATTCCCAAGTTGAGTCCAATGACTAGTGGTAATACAATGCCACCTCCCACAATGACTAGGAGCCACATCAACTGCTTGGATTTGCTCATGAATACCATGAGTTCAACGATCGCCGCATAAATCAAAATTAAATTCAGGGTTAGAAGCAACCCCAAGAGGGCTTGGTGTAGCTTGATATTCTCTTCCTGCCAAACCTCGTGAGGTACAAGCAAAATCCAAGGCACCCAGATAGCAGCGGTGAGGAGGAAGTTAATCGCGATCGCTACTAATGCTGGACTCTTTTCACCCCAAATCAAATCCTGCACTAGAGAATGATTCAAAACTCCCTTACCAGGAGAACGATTTTTGTGTCGATAGCGACTCCAATCTTGCAAGTTTTGTCGGTGAGGAGACAAAGCCGTAGTTAAAATTAGGAACGCTATTGGATTGAAAACAAATAGAATACTACAACTTAAAAAAAGTTGAGAATCGGAAACAACGGAGTTAGGTTGTGGTAGAACAAACCCTAACAGCCAAACCTGTAAGCTACCCACTAACCAATAACTTTGTCGCTTGCTTAGAAGCGTAGCCTTGGGATTACGGAACAGACGATTCGTGGCTTGCCAAATCCAGTGACTTCCCACGCTCAAAGTAATCAGCGTCCAGACATAAATAAGTCCTGCCTGACGCCCCAAAGGTAAAAAGAACCAATGCCAGTCTCCTAACCCGAAGCTCGCTCTGTACGAGTTGAAGCTGACATCAATGACGCTGGTATAAATCAATCCAAGCAAAGCAGCTAACACGCCTCCTGCCCAAGCTTGTGTTTGAACCGCACCTTGAAAGCGGTTGAGGAGTGCAATTAAGAGGGCAGTAGTGTAGAACAGATAACAACCCGCTCCCCAAAGACTGTAGATGCCCAGGAGCCAGACGAAGGATACACTATCGGCTAGGGCAGAAACCCAATGTAAGGGAACTGCTAAAGCTATTCCCAGATAAAGTAGGGCAGGAACTCCGAGCAATTTGCCTAGCAAAATACTCTGGGATGACTGAGGACTCAACCGGATAAAGTTAAGCGTGCCTCGATGCTCCTCTTTACCTAAATTACTAATGAGTAGATAAGTGCCACCAAATATTAGGATGAAAGGCAGCAGCCAGTTCATCGTTCTGAATATCTCAGGCCACCGGAACTCCCAGTCGATCTGAGTACAAGCACTATCTAGGCAATTTTGCTGAGAGAACACTAGGAGTATCAGGAGTTGGCTTACCAAGGAGCCAGCAACGGTAAAAACGAGGTTGCGAAGCTTGAGTTGTCCTTTGAGTTCTCGAAACAACTGCGGATTCCACTCGCCCAATTGGTTTAGCAATGTCAGTTCCATAGATAATTTCTCCGAGTATAATTTTTATGACACTTGCTGATGCCCTAATTTCAGGAAAATGGTTTCTAAGTCTTCTTGGGTGCAGTGAAATTCAGTGAGGGGAATTCCCGCAGCAATTAGCGATCGCAACAACTCGGCACAATCTTGCTGATTCCCAGAAAAGCGAACACGTAGATGCCCTGTTCCCTTGACGACGTCCCAGTCTTCAACCAAGGGATAGTTTTTCAGTTCAGCCTTGAGTGCCTCTAGATTACCCAAAGTAGACATCAAAATTTCTTGGCGGCTGAGGCGTTGGTACAGTTCTTTAAGCGGTGCACTTTCCACCAAATAGCCCAATTCCATAATCCCAACTGCGGTGCAAAGTTCTGCCAAGTCGCTCAAGACGTGTGACGATATCAGAATTGTCATACCCGCTTCCTGCAACGTCTTGATAATTTCACGAAACTGCATCCGGGCAATAGGGTCAAGACCTGAAACGGGTTCGTCCAACAGCAGTAGAATGGGCTCATGAAGAATCGTTCTGGCAAGACTCAGACGCTGTTTCATCCCTCGCGAAAGGGTAGAAATTGGGCTATTCCGCTTGCTCGTTAGCTGCACCAATTCTAAAACTTCCCGCAAGCGCCGAGTGCGATGGGGTTCCCGCAACCGATACAGCCGTCCGAAATAGTCCAGGTAATCCCAGACGTTTAAGTCGTCATAGAGGGGATAGTCATCGGGGAGATAGCCCAATCGCTGCTTGAGCTTTGGATTGCTTTCGTCGCGGAGTAAGCGATCACCACTAATATAAATTTCCCCCGTCGTTGGTTCCTCCGCTGCCGCTAACATCCGAATCAAAGTGGTTTTCCCAGCACCGTTGGGTCCAATCAATCCGTAAACAGCACCCGCCTCCACTTGTAAATCAACGTCATTCACCGCAACATGCCGCTCGAATTGCTTGGTAAGCCCACGGGTGTCAATTGCCAGTTCTTTTGCCATAGGTACTAAAAGACGTTCGTAAATGGTTCTATTTCAGACTGAGCCAAGCTTATGCACATTACAGAGAGCTAGCTGAGTCTTAAGCCGCCGTTACCCCGCAACAAGTTGTCAACCAAAGGAACCAAAGGAATTTTTCGCATTCCTAAATAGAGGATGATTTACCATTCTGAGCGAAACCCTTCACGAAGCTTGCCCTGAACGAAGTGAAGGGTTCGAGGGTAAACTCTGTGGAGCGAACAATCTTGGTAGATGCTTCACTTGGCTTCGCTTCATTCAGCATGACCAGTCTATGGCTCATACTCAAATTCAGCAACACCAATTTTTCCGTTAGCCTAGCGAATGCCTATAGCATTGGCCAGACTGGTTTCTAAAACTGAAACCTTCGATCCCTGCTAGTTCAATTTAGGGGTTAAAGCAAGATCAGAATGTAAAACTTTGATGTTAGTACTGTAAGCGGTAAGCTCATGCTTACTTGCTCTAGTGTACCGATTTTATCAAGCGTCACATCCTTGTGTAGGTTTCTACGGTTTTTTCAAAGAGGCGATCGCGTTTTTATTCAACCTGAATTCTGGGAATCATTGCGGCAAGCCGTCTAGTCTCAAATGTTTCTTCCCCCGTTCCCCGTTCCCTGCCCTAAAGGGGCTTCGTCAAACAAATTGATAAGAGGTTGAAAATTTTAGGCGCACAGTGGATAGTTCGTAGAACTTAGTGGTGAAGGATGTCACAATCAGAAGGGTAAAGGTTCGCCAAATAATCGTTATATCTATGAACTTTTCTCTGGGGCGTCAAAACTTTTATCAAGAAATCAGCCAGCCAGACGCCCAAATTGACCTGGCAAAAGCAGCTCTTTATATTGCCCAAGAAGAGTACCCCGACCTTGAAATCGATGCCTACCTCAACGCCCTTGATGTGATGGCTGCCGAGGTAGAAGAACGCTTGCCCGTAGCACGCTATCCCTTGCGGGTGATTCAGAGCCTCAACCAATACTTTTACAATGACCTGGGTTATAAGGGCAACACCAGCAATTACTACGACCCTCGCAATAGTTTCCTCAATGACGTCATCGATCAACGCACAGGCATTCCCCTAAGCCTCTCCCTCGTCTACTTAGAAGTTGCCCGACGCCTTGATTTTCCAATGGTCGGCGTTAACATGCCAGGACATTTCCTAATTCGCCCGGAGTTTGAGGAGGTCGGAATTTTTGTTGATGCATTCAATCTTGGCGAGATTTTGTTTGAACAGGATTGTCAGGAACGACTTGCTCAAATTTACGGACGTCCGATGCAGTTGCAACCTAGTTTTACAGAAACAGTGAGTTCCAAGCAGTTGCTGGGTCGGTTGCTGACGAATCTCAAAAAGATTTACCTCCAGCGCAGAGACTTAATCAAAGCGCTAGCAGCGGTTGAACGCATGT
>JAIUYC010000403.1 GCA_020216575.1 Coleofasciculus sp. S288
ATTTCTAATGTCTGTCGTTACAGAATTGTAGAGAGCCTTGAAGGTGTTCGATTTTGGGGAAGATTGACACTCAAAGAGTTTTTCGCTCCCGCTGTTCCTATAGCTGTTTGTGGGCATAGCTCTATCCCGGAAGTTGGGGATGATGGATATCTCTATGAAGGATTAGCTATTGCTGCCTTTTCAGCTTTCTTTGGAGCGAAATCCAGTCAAATAGAGCCTTCAAGAATTTCTGTCGCACAATATTTGCGGGAACTTGAACTTATAGAATGGCCAGACCAAAGATTTTGTCTATTGATTGAGCGCTTAGTTCATCCTGAAGTTCAATCAGCTCAGAACCAGAAAGTTTTTGTAGCGCGATTTAACGAGTTACTTCAACAAGATAATTTTGAACTCCGAGCAGAAGGCTCACAAGGTGGACTGGCAGTTTACAAAGTCAGAAAAAGATCAGCAGGTGTATCTGGAATACCTAAATACATTATTTTTGCATCTGTTGGATTAAAGCCTGACATAGTCATTGATGACGTTGTAAATATGGACATTCGTATTATTCGTCATGCCGAGCAGTGCTTAGTTTATGATCAACCTCCGCCTATAGGCGATCTAACATGGGCAATGCTTGTTGAGTGGTGGATTAAGCTGACTGGAACGTCCAGTAACAACGCAGAAACAAGACGCAAATTTGGAGAACGGTTACAAGCATCACTTCAGTCGGAGGCTGAACGTTTTCTTTTTGCCACTTATTTCAAAGTCTTCAGACCAATACTGGGAGATAAGTTACCAGCTTTACTGCCACAAGTTTACCTTCATTATGATCCACGCAGGCGAAGTGAACGTAGTAAGCCTGTACTTGTTCGCCAGCGTATGGATTTCCTAGTACTTCTTCGCAATGCAGCTCGAATTGTGATTGAAATTGATGGCATTCAACACTATTCAGATGAAAATGGTCGTGCTTCACCGTCTCGGTATGCTGAGATGGTTGCAGAGGATCGTCGAATTAGAAGCCTGGGTTATGAAGTGTATCGCTTTGGAGGGGCAGAAATCGTCGGTTGGGATGGAGAAAAATTTGTGGTTCGAGATAGTGCAAAAGAAACTGTTGTCTCATTTTTCCAGGAATTGTTTACCCGTCATGGTATTTGCTCAGAATTAGAGAACCGTAGAAGTCCATAGCTACTAGCTGGATTTCAATTATTTATTTTGGCTAGTTGTTGTATAAAAAGGCTAACAATCGTATACACCAAATTAACGAACAATCGTTGTGCTGATGTTCGGTATTGTGTGTAACCGATGACGCCAACCCTCAGGCATCTGGGAAATCCAGCCCTGTTTCTACCCCAATATAACAGCCACTATTAGACCATACCCTACTGCAATGTACTAGTCCAAGCAATTTATGAAATAAAGGCTTGACATTCTTGGGTAGTACATTTAACCTGGTAGTTAATTAACTTTGCGGTTAAATACAAGATGTCTAGCGATCGCCTGAGTGCCACCTTTGCTGCTCTTGCCGATCCCACGCGACGGGCGATTTTAGCTCACCTTGCTAAGGGTGAGGCATCGGTCACTGAGTTAGCCAAACCCTTTGACATGAGCCTTCCTGCCATCTCCAAACACCTCAAAGTGCTAGAGCGTGCTGGACTGATCGTGCGGGGACGGGAGGCTCAATGGCGACCCTGCCGGATTAATGCGGAGGCACTCAAAGACGTTGATGAGTGGCTCGAACAATATCGCCAATTCTGGGAGGAAAGCTTCGATCGGCTGGATGATTACCTGCACGAGTTACAAACCCAGGAGAAACAAGATGGGCAACAAGAATGATTCCACTGATGCTCAATCCGAGCGCGAGATTGTCATCACTCGCGTCTTCAATGCACCCCGCGAACTGGTGTTCAAGGTCTGGACAGAGCCAAAACATATTGAGCAGTGGTGGGGACCCAAAGGTTTTAAAACCCGTGTCGAACAGATGGATTTCAGGCCGGGTGGCACCTGGCGCTATGTAATGTGTGGTCCCGATGGCACCGAGTATCCGGTGAACGGTGTTTTCAAGGAAGTCGTACCGCCCGAACGGATCGTCGCTACTGATGAATTTGATGAAGGCTTTGAACAGGTTGTGAAGGTAGACCTACCCAGCGGCACTATAGTAACAACTGCCATTTTTGAAGACTTAGACGATAAAACCCGCCTCACCCTGCGAATTATGCACTCCACTGCCGAAGATCGCCGCAAACACGAAGAGATGGGCGTTATCGGAGGATGGAATTCCAGCTTTGACTGCCTTGATGAGTTCTTAGCGAAGATGGTTGCAGATCGCAGGAATCGTCTAACGTTGACGTTGCCGTCCGATCGCGAAATTGTCGTGACACGGGTCTTCAATGCTCCACGCCAGCTTGTCTTCGAGGCATGGACGAAGCCCGAACATGTGAAGCGCTGGTTTGGCGGTTGCACAAGCATGACGATGACCGTTTGCGAAATCGACCTGCGGGTAGGTGGCACTTGGCGCTATGTCTTGCATGACTCTAGCAACGGCACTGACCACGGGTTCTCAGGAGAGTACCGTGAAATTGTGCTACCAGAACGATTGGTTTCCACCGAACGCTACGAACCGATTCCCTATAGCGACCACCTGAATACGCTAACCCTAACCGAACAAGACGGAAAAACGACGTTACACATCCATATCCAACACCGATCAAGTGAGCAGCGAGATGGACATCTCCAATCAGGTATGGAGATGGGGATGCGCCAGACGCTGAATCGCCTCGAAGAACTCCTCATCTCAATAGGATGAAACGGTGAATGAATTGAGTGCGGTGGCGCTAGCCCGCTGCCGTAGGGGCGTTTTGTGTTCGCGAAGCGTCTCCGATAGGAGAAAATGCCCCTACGGGATTCATCTGTGAGATCGGCAACGTACAACAGGAGAAAACATGACTAAGAACCCTATAGAACTTAGAAGGAAGAGATACTTCAAGCTCAGTTCACAAATTGCTCAGTTAGATAATGCCCAATTGCGTTCTCTGTGGGACAACTGTGAGTTGAATGAGTCGAGTACAGGTTGGGGAACGAATCATGCTATCTCTCTTGGTCAATCCAAGGTCTTTGTGAAACACGTTCCGGTTACAAACCTTGAATATGACAACCTGTTCTCCACCAGAAATCTTTATGACCTGCCAACTTCTTATAACTACGGCATTGCTTCCACTGGTTTAGGAATCTTCCGTGAACTTGTGACTCATATCAAGACCACCCACTGGGTATTGGAGGAAGCGATCGCCACCTTCCCACTGATGTATCATTACCGAATTCTGCCATTTTCCGGGCAACGTGCGGATGTGGAGATGGAACGCTGGGGCAATAATGTAAACGTCCGGAAGTATGTCTTAGATAGAGCGAACGCTAACTATGAATTGGTGCTGTTCCTGGAGTACATCCCGCATGTTTTGGACACATGGCTGCGGGAAAACCCCAACAAAGTTCAGAATTCTCTAGATGACTTACGCACAACGATCGCCTTTTTGAGGACGAAAGGAATCATTCACTTCGACGCGCATTTTCGCAACATTCTCACCGATGGCGAACAGACCTATTTGACCGATTTTGGTTTGGTATTAGACAAGAGTTTTGCGTTGACCAAAGATGAGGAGGCTTTCTTTGAGCAGAACACATTTTACGACTACGGAGAAGTTCTGCGAAATTTGGGACACCTGATTCGATCGCCCTATGATTCCTGTTCGGAGAATGATAAACGCAAGATGATGGAAAAATATGGCATCAAAGAAGGTTTACAACTCTATGAAGTGGGGGCTATATTACTCAACAAAATCGAACAGATACACGCTGACGGGGATATGAAATTAGATGAGTTCTATGTTGCCAGCGTTGTCAAATATCGTAGCATCATTGCACTGATGCAAGACTTCTTTACAGATATGTGGGGAAATGACAAGAAAGACACGCAACTTCCTCACGCAGAACTACGGCGGTTGCTCAAAGAGACGGGGTTTCTTTCCTGATATGGAAACTAAAACTGACGACACATCCGCACTACGGGGAAGGGAACTCACGATTACTCGCGTGTTTGATGCACCGCGTCGCCTAGTGTTCAAAGTTTGGACTCAGCCAGAGCATTTCGCCCGTTGGTTAGGCCCAAAGGACTTTACGACAACCTTTTGCCAGATGGATGTTCGCGTGGGCGGCACTTACCGAGCCTGCATTCGATCGCCCGAAGGCAAGAACCACTGGATGCAGGGTGTCTATCGCGAGCTCGTCGAGCCAGAACGCCTTGTCTTCACGTTTGCCTGGGAGGACGAAGAGGGTAAACCCAAACACGAAACACTCGTAACAGTGACCTTTGCAGAGCATGATGGCAAAACAAAGCTAACTTTCCATCAAGCGTTCTTCCTGTCCGTCGAGGCGCGTGATTCACATCGGTCGGGCTGGTCTGAATGTCTGGATCGTCTCGCTGATTACCTAGTCGAGGCTTCAAAACAGGGAGCTTGGAAGTGAAAACAACCGAAATTAGTTGCCTGTGCGGGGCTGTCAAAGTGCAGCTTAACGGCGAACCTGTCACTCAATTCTATTGCCACTGTGATGACTGTCAAGCCGCCAGTGGTGGAGCTTACATCGGTATTGCAATTTATCCATCGGATGCCGTTACGGTAACGCAAGGCGAACTAACAGCTTGGACACTCAAGACGCTACCCCGTCAGCGATGCGCCATCTGTGGAACCCACATGATTGCCCAAGTACCAGGTCTAGCGGAGTGCGGTGTGATGGCAAATCTCCTGCCTACAGGCACGTTCAAACCCGAATTTCACATCCAGTGTCAGTATGCTGTCCTTCCAGTCAAGGATAATTTGCCGCACTTCAAATCCTTTCCAGCAAGCTTCGGTGGGTCAGATGAGATTATCAACTGGTGATTTGAGTAAAACGATGACAAACAATTCCGTTGGTGCGGGCTGTCAAGCGCTCTAATTCTCAGGACTTATGCACTCAGCCAATGCTGCAACGGTAAAAGGGAGCTTTTAGCTTCTCAAATAAAGCTCACAACAACGAAATTTTCTTCCAGTGCGTAATACCAAAGGAGTTTGAATTTGGCAGATATTCTGTCTTGCTCCCCCCTTAACAAGGGGGGTTGGGGGGGGTTCCAAATGTGTCACTGTT
>JAIUYC010000404.1 GCA_020216575.1 Coleofasciculus sp. S288
CAAAACTCCCCATTTTCGTTGCTAAAACGGGAATCCTTAAAAGAGTGAGTTCACTCAAGGTATAGCTAAACGTTTCTGGAACAATTGATAATAGAAGCCCCAAATCCGGAGATATTTCCTCCACAAGTTTGGGTAAATCTGGCAAAGAATAATTCTCCGCCACGATATGAACTCCATCGAGTCCTTTAAAGAGTTGGCCTCCCTCACCACATCCCAGGAAATAAATCTCTGCAATATCAATAATTTCTTTGTAGATTTCTTTTAAAATCTCTAACCCTTTATGGAGAGCTAATCGACCTAATATGATAATTCTTAATTTTGCATTTTGATTTGTATAAATCGGCTCTAGAGTCGAACAATTTTGTAGTTCCACACCATGAGGAATTATTTTAAACTCAGCGTTATTAAGAGCTGGTTCAAGCCTAATTAAATTACGTTTAACGGAATCTGAAGGAGTCACCAGCGTCACTCTACAAGCCAAAACTAGTTCCAGAAAACTCTTCCGAATTGGAATCCATTCGGAAGCCGATGCTTTAGGAAATGCCTGATTGTTTGGATTTTCTTTAAAGCAATGCTGTAAATGACTGAACTTACACTCACTACATACCTTTCCAAAATATATATTTATAGCGGGACAAAAGGGGTAATAGTCATGGCAGATAACAACTGTCTCAAGGTTTGTATTAAGAATATCGAACGAATGCCCAATGAACGATGAAATCAAAATTGCATTTACATTAAAGTCCTTAAGGATTTCATCGAGAGCATAGCGATAGTCTAAATTAGTAATGGAAGTCGCATAAATGGGAACGCTAAGCTCCCAAACCCGAATCGGTGTGTCATCCTCAAGATCTTCATATAGCTCTAGTCTTTGACTAGGAATTCCTGGAACTCCTGAAGACTTTAGGACAAGATTAGTTCGTAGAGTATCTGTGTGATAGTAGTCTTTTACCCATCGTTCTATTCCTCCGCCCCAATTATGTATGGCATGAAGTTGGACTGACTTATGAGGAGATTGTGAGTTTTTATACATAACCTTATCTGACATGAAAAAAGAGGTAGAAATTTTTCAAGCAGGATGATGTAAGGATTTGGAATGACTCCTGAGAGCTAAGCACTTCGATTGAGATATTAGTGAGTAAGGTATGGCTAGACAAATCCAGAACAGAAAATTTAATCGGTAAGACATCAGAAGCGCCAAATCGAAAAATTGCATCACCCCTGTCGAGATAGCAACCATGAAAAAAGCTACATATAAGCTGTATTTTAGACGTTTTCTCAGTCTTTTTCCTAGAAAAAAACTGAAACAAACAAAGAGTAAGTATCCTACAAACCCTAGGAACAAAATTGTGAAAATTATACCAATGTCAGTTCCAAGCTGTAAGACTATGTTGTGGGCATGAGCCATTGGTTGCCCTGTACGAGCTGAACATTCGGATGCAAACGTACCAATTCCCCAACCCATAAAGGGTTTTTCTTCAATCAACTGAATGGCACAGTTATAAAATGGAACTCTCTCGGTGAAAGATTGTGAAACAGAAATCAAAATAGGAAATGCCTTTGAGGCAATAAGTAGAAACACAGCACAGGTGAAGCTAGAGATAGCGAGATATACGAACTTACCTGTAATCCAACCGAGTAAAATTAGACTAGTCACAAAAAAAGTAATGATTCCTGCATCCGATCCTGACCATAGCAACAATTTTATACAGAGAATCAAACCTATAAAAACCACTAAAATCCGCAAATATATAAACGATTCTTTTTGGGTATATAGCTTGATCTTTTCTAGTTCATAAATTAACAATCCCAGAGCAACTACTCCACAAAATACGCAATAACAGGCAAAAATATTCGGATTAAAAAAGCCAGCAGATGCCCTTACAAAGGAAGGTACAAAATACAAGTCAAATATTGGCATTTTTTCATTGAAAAAATAAAATCTTCCATTCAAATTACTTTCAAAGATTGCTATAATGAACTGTTGGGGAATCGTTGCGATTAATGCATAACAAAACCCTTCAATTTCTAGCTTAGAGAATGGTTTTAAACTAATTAAAAAGAAAAATAAAAGAAAAGGGATATAGTCACTTAACGCTACAGCTCCGGGCAGAAAGTTTTCTGCTTTAACCTTTCTGGAAATTATCCCTAGGCAGAGAAAGGCGATTGAACCCAAAATAACGAGGCGTTCCCTTTTAAAGATTACCTGTTTCCACTTAAGACCCGATACCAATGCAGCTCCAAAGTAAAGCAGGACACACAGAAGAGGACTGACGGGGAGTAATAGAGTGCCAACTATCAAAAATGTTTGGCGACTATACAATCCCGAAAAATATAATTTCTTCATCCTAACCAACAGAACTGAGATAGTAATTCACAGCTTCCTCAGCACTACCTGAAAATTTAATTTGACCTTTATTTAACCAAATAGCTCGATCGCAAGATTGCTGGATGAATCCCAAATCGTGGGAAACCACCAAAACCGTGGCCTTAGCCTCCCAGAATTTATCAATCCGCCGCTTGCACTTATTCTTAAAACTCTCATCCCCTACCGATAGCACCTCATCGAGAATTAAAATATCGGGGTGTACATCTGTGGCGATCGCAAATCCCAACCGTGCCACCATCCCTGAAGACAGCGCCTTAACTGGCATCAAAGCATAGTCCTGTAACTCGGCAAACTCCAAAATGGCTGGTGCTCTCTGTAACATTTCTGCTTTGGAAAACCCCAGCAACACCCCATAAAAGACAATATTATTCATCACCGACATTTCCGGATCGAACCCCGCTCCGAGTTCGATTAACGGCGCAATCTGTCCTCGCACCCGTACCGTGCCACTGGTTGGCTGCAAAATTCCACAGATGACCTTCAACAGCGTTGATTTGCCTGAACCATTCGATCCAATAATTCCTACCTTCTCCCCAGATTCCACCACCAAGTCGATCCGATCCAACACCACTTTTTTCGCTGGCTTGCGGTACTTTCCCTCGAAAAACGACAGGATCGTCTTTTTTAGGTCATAGGAGTATTCCTCTTGTGTCCGCCGCAACAGCGAAACCCGATCCAGGCGAATCAATTCCATCTAGAGCAAATCCATAAACTGCGATCGCCACTTACTAAAACATACCCATCCCAGCATCAAAAACAGGACACCACTCAACAACGCACTTCCAAGCAAGTTAAGGTCGGGTAGCGTCCCTGACAGTGAAATCTGCCGCAGGCTTTCCATAACCAGCAACAGGGGATTCAAAACTAAAAACGGTTTTATAGATGCTGGCACGATGGCTGCTGGATAGAATACGGGACTACTTACCCAAACCACAAATACAATCAACTCATAAAAATAAGGTAAATCTCTAAAAAATACAAATAGTCCACTCACTAAAAAGCTAATTCCTGTACACACCAACGTTAAAGCCAACAACGGCAACGGAAGGAACAGCACATTCACGAGGTTTCTAGAAGTCACCAACGTTACGATCGCTAGGAGTGGCAAAACCCCAATGGCAAACTGAAACACATTCGCCATTACCATAGATACGGGAAAAATACTCATGGGCAGGCGAATTTTATTTAACAACCCACCATTCATTACCACACTTGGTAAGGCTTGAGAGGTCGAGGCCGAGAAAAAGTTGATGACTACTAGCCCTGTAAATGCGGACAAGACATAGTTCAGGAGTGAGTTGCCATAGTAAGAGGAAAACGCCATCCCAAAAATAGCGGTATACAGCCCTGTCATAATCAAGGGATTGAACAATGACCAATACACGCCCAAAAACGAACCCCGGTAACGAGCGTTGAGATTTCGTGCCACTAAGACTTGCAGCAATTCCCAATAGCGTTGCGTTTCTGGCCTGATCGAACTGGCTTTCAGCGAAAGGCTCATAGTTAAGCTTCAAAGAACCAAGGGTTGGTAACTAGGATTTAGGTGAAATGGCGATCGCTCTTTTTTTCTCGCTCCACATTTTCTAAGCCGCCATTAAATTGAGACAATTCTAAAGCCTGCCTGCAATGTTGAGCTAAGTCCCAAAGAGCGTCCCCAGGTAAATGGCTGATTTCGGAGCGAGAGAGAGTGGTTAGTACGTCTGATAAAACGGCTACTGAAGGAGGTTGGCTGGAGACTGCCATGATTTTGGGGTGGCCTGTGGAAACAACGCTTTCAGTAGAGCTTACCAGAGACTCATGCAATTTCTCTCCAGGACGAAGACCCGTAATTTGAATCGGGATATCGAGTTCCCCACTAAGACCAGCGAGGTGGATCATTTGTTCCGCCAGGTTATAGATGTTCACTGGCTGACCCATATCCAGGATTAACGTCTGACCCGATTGCCCTACAGCCAGACTTTGGATTACGAGCTGAGAGGCTTCAGGGGTGGTCATAAAATAGCGGGTCATGGCTTGGTGAGTGACGGTAACGGGACCCCCTCTGGCAATTTGCTCCTGAAAAATGGGGACGACGCTGCCGCGACTCCCCAAGACGTTGCCGAACCGCACGACGAGAAAGCGAGTCTGGCTTTTAGTGGCGCTGGCTTTGACGAGGAGTTCCGCCAAACGCTTGCTCAGCCCCATAAAGTTTAACGGGTCAACGGCTTTATCGGTGGAAACCAGAACGAAGGTTTGTACGCCACAAGCACTCGCTAGCTGGGCTAAGTGGGCTGAAGCCAGGGCGTTATTCTCTAGGGCTTCTGTGGGGTTGTGCTGCATCAAAGGGACATGTTTGTGAGCAGCAGCATGGAAGATAATATCGGGTTTCCAGGTGTTAAATATCCGTTCGATCCGGTGTTGATGCCGGATATCGGCAATGATGGGCGTCAGGCTGAGGTTAGGGAAGGCTCGCCTTAATTCCTGCTCGATGTTGAAGATGCTGTTCTCGCCCCGCCCTAGGAGGAGTAGATGTTTGGGGTGTAGACGTGCTAACTGACGGCAGATTTCTGAGCCAATGCTGCCACCTGCACCAGTGACGAGGACGGTACGCTGGTAAATTTGCGATCGCGCACTGGGAAATTGCGGACTAAATTCAGCGTCGAAGTCCAGTTTAATTTCAGGGCGTCCCAGGATGTCCTGGATTTGGATTTCTCGTGCTTGGGGAGTGAGGCGGTGATCGCGCAGGATTTCTGCCTGTCCGGGTAGGACTTTTAGCTTGAGGGAGGT
>JAIUYC010000405.1 GCA_020216575.1 Coleofasciculus sp. S288
AAACCCAACTACCCAGAAGCCCTGTGGAGCAAAGGGAACGCCTACGACCAGCAAAAGCTGCACCTGCAAGCCCTACAACTTTACGAGCGAGCGACCAAACTCAATCCAAACCTTGCTGAAGCTTGGGTTGACTACGGAGTAGCACTTCAGGGATTTGGTCGCTCCGAAGAGGCAATTAAGGCATTGGACAAAGCCATTGAGCTGAATCGAAATTCTGCCACAGCGTGGAGTACCAAAGGCGAAGCACTTTGGAATATGGGACGCTTCGATAAGGCGATCGCTGCCTTGGACAAAGCATTGCAACTCCAACCGGACAACCAAGACGCCATAAAATTGCGAGACAAGGTACGCAAAGAACTACAGAAAGAAACCGGACGTTAAGATAAGCAGTTCATTCAACACTTTGGCTAATTACAGCTCATAACTTGTAACCACACTCCGCAAAATGAGGTTTTCTGAGAAATCTCTCAGAATCTTCTCGGTTAACTATCAGTGTTTTTCACGTAACTTTTCACAAGAGAATCATTTTTCACTCAATCATGTCAGTCAAAATTATTTTAGTCTGAAGCAGAAAGACATTGATATTCTCAGCTTGTATGACAGCTTTAAAAACCATGAAACTGCACCACTTAGCACTGCTTGCCTTAGTTTCCCTAGTAACCCTTGGTTGTCAAGGAGGAGTGTCAGAGAGTCAATCGGTGGAAAGCCCTGTTGCGCAAGCTACTGACAGCCCTGCGGTGGAAAGTCCTGTTGCGCAAGCTACTGACAACCCTGCCGTTGAAACTCCTGCTAGCCCCGCACCAGAATCAACAGCCGCCAAGTCTGGCACGTTTGTTTCTGGGGAACACCCTACGCAGGGGACAGCGAGTATTGTCACCAGAAACGGCAAACCTTATTTAGAACTCGACCAAGCATTTAAAACCTCTGAAATGGGACCCGATCTGGTGGTAATTCTACATCGCTCGGATAACGTGATTGGCTCTACCAAACCACCCGCTTACGCCCTTCAAGAGGGAGATTACGTGATTCTTGCCCCATTAGAAAAATTTAGTGGTGCTCAAAGCTATCCCATTCCAGACAACATCAATCTGGAAGAGTATAAATCTGCGGCAATTTGGTGTCGCAAGTTCAACGCTACCTTTGGTGCTGCTAAGTTCAACACTTAATTTTCAAAGGAGAAAAGTTATGAAGCTCGAAGGTAAAGTTGCCCTGGTAACTGGCAGTAGTCAGGGCATTGGTCAGGCGATCGCAGTTCGTCTCGCTGCTGAGGGTGCCAATATTGTAATTGACTATCGCTCCCATCCGGAAGGGGCGGAGGAAACCCTAGCTAAAGTGCAAGCGGCTGGCGGCAAGTGCCATATGGCTGAATGCCCCAACTCTCAGGGTTATGTTCTCAAAGCTGACTTGGGTGTTGTCAGCGACGTGCGCCGGATGATTGACGAGAGCATTGCCCACTTTGGCAAACTAGACATCCTGGTGAACAATGCGGGGATCGAACGGCATGCTCCGTTTTGGGAAGTAACGGAAGCCGATTATGATGCGGTGATGAACGTCAACCTGAAGGGCGTCTTCTTTGCCACTCAGGAAATGGTCAAACACCTGATAGAAACGAAGCGGACTGGAAAAATTATCAACATCAGTTCGGTGCATGAGGAACTGCCCTTTCCCAATTTCACGGCTTATTGTGCCAGCAAAGGTGGGATGAAAATGCTAGCCCGTAACTTAGCCGTTGAACTGGGTCCATTAGGAATTACAATTAACAACGTTGCACCAGGGGCAATTGAGACACCCATCAACACCAAACTGTTGAACGACCCCGAAAAGCTAGGCGCTCTGCTCAAGAATATCCCTCTCAGCCGCCTAGGACAACCGCAGGATGTTGCATCACTGGTGGCTTTCTTGGCTTCCTCCGATGCTGACTACATAACTGGCTCAACCTTTTTTGTGGATGGTGGATTGTTGTGGAACTACCAGGAGCAGTAGTAGGAGTTGTGAGTTGTGAGTTTTGAATTTTGAGTTAGGAACATACGCTCAAGACTTAGAACTCACAAGTAAAAACTCGAAACTCTTGAGCAAACCTTGGATAATTTCCCCATAGGGCAGGTTTCAACACTGCCACCTACAGACAAGAGGAGATTGTAGATGGGAGCGCAAAATAGTCTTATTGAAGCGGCTCAACAAGCACTGGAAAATTCCATTATTTATTATCAGGGGGAGCCAGTGGGGACAGTAGCTGCCTCCGATCCTGAAGTAGAGGCACTTAATTATGACCAGTGCTTTGTCCGTGATTTTGTCTCTTCGGCGCTAGTGTTTCTGATGAACGGCAAACCGGAAATTGTTCGCAATTTCCTTACTCAGACACTAACGTTGCAAGTTTGCGAGAAGAAAATGGACTGCTTCACGCCCGGTCAAGGGTTGATGCCAGCCAGTTTTAAGGTGGAATCTAAGGATGGGGAAGAGTATCTAAAAGCTGATTTTGGCGAACAGGCGATCGCAAGAGTCACACCCATCGATTCTAGCTTGTGGTGGCTAATTCTCTTACGCGCTTATGTCAAAGCTACGGGAGATATTGCACTTGCCTATCAACCGGAATTCCAAAAGGGAATTCATTTAATTCTGGAACTCTGTTTAACCGCTCGGTTTGACATGTTCCCAACCCTGTTGGTTCCCGATGGTTCCTGTATGATTGACCGTCGTATGGGAATTTATGGGTATCCCTTGGATATCCAAGCTCTATTTTATGGTGCTTTGCGATCGGCGCAGGAATTACTCCTACCTAACCCAAGCAACGCGACTTACATCGAGTCTGTTAATACCCGTTTGAGCCATCTTATCTACCATATCCAGAAGTATTACTGGCTAGATCTAGAGCGCTTGAATGAAATCTATCGCTATAAGAGCGAAGAATTCGGAGAAACTGCCGTCAATAAGTTTAATCTCTATCCAACATCCATTCCTGAGTGGCTATATGAGTGGTTGCCAGACACAGGGGGTTATTTGGCAGGTAATCTAGGACCTGCGTGGATGGATTTTCGCTTTTTCGCAGTAGGGAATTTAATGGCAATCCTGACTTCCCTTGCCAACCAACAGCAGTCCCAAGCGATTATGAACTTGATTGAACAGCGCTGGACAGATTTGGTCGGACACATGCCGATGAAAATTTGTTTCCCAGCCGTAGAAGGTCGAGATTGGCAGACAATCACTGGCTGCGATCCGAAAAATATTCCTTGGTCTTACCACAACGGAGGCAATTGGCCTGTTTTACTCTGGATGCTGGCGGCAGCAGCACAGAAGACAGGGCGAGGGGAACTGATACACAAGGCTCTAGAAATCGCTGAAAACCGCTTACTCAAAGACCAATGGGCTGAATACTACGACGGTAAGAGCGGTCGATTGGTTGGTAAAGAAGCGAGGAAGTTTCAAACCTGGACAATTGCAGGGTTCTTAGTCGCGAAAGACTTGACGGCAAATCCCGATCGCTTGGCATTGATCAGTTTTGAAGAAGACTCTAGTGCGATCGCCTGCACCCTGTAAAGGGGCGTAGGTACTAAGCCGTAGGAGAAAGCTGAACACCATATTACAACGTTTATCTCTTGTTCCCCCCTTTTTCAAGGGGGGCTAGGGGGGATCTGTTTTTATTGAGATTTCCGGCATGTGAGAGATTTGAATTTTGAGTTGCATATAGGGATTCTCCTCCCTTGTGGGATACACCTAGATTCACAAGTTGTAGGGGCGGGTTTCACTAAGATATCTGCTTCTTACGGCTCAATCCGATAAATCCGCCCACACTCCAATCATTAAGAACCGCTATATTTTGTAGGAGAAACTTGTAATGACCCTCAATCCAAATGGCATATTGCGTCAACCTGGTTCTGGTTCCTCGTGCTGGGTAATTGATAGCCACTACACCTTTAAGGCTGTAAGCGAAGACACTGGAGGAGCATATGCACTCATTGAATTGCTGCTTCCACCGCAAAGCGGCGCACCAGCACACATTCACAGCCAAGAAGACGAAGCGTTCTACATTCAAGAGGGAGAGGTTGAGTTTCAACTTGATCAACAAACTATTGTTGCAACAATTGGCACATTCCTCCACTCTCCAAAAGGTCAGCCCCATGGCTTTAAAAACATTGGAACGACACCAGCTAAAATGCTATGTTTGCTTACACCCGCAGGTTTAGAGAAGTTTTTTATGGAAGTGGGCAAACCTACGGAAAATTGGTCTTTCGACCCTCCTTCAGTGAGTCCCGAAGACATTGAAAAACTTATGGCAACTGCTCCCATGTATGGACTTGAAATTATCCCACCATCTCCCGCCGAAATGGAGTGACAAGTTTAACAGCGAACGCAGACAAACATCTGTTAAAAATCGATAAGTGATTGTTGTATAGCCGATAACTCCAAGCTAGATAGGAGACAGTGGATGCTTGAAAATATTGGACGCATTAAGAACCCGATTCTCAGAAGTGCTGCGGCGGCGAGTATAGCCTTTTCGATAGTCACTATCGTCTCTGGTGTAACAATCGGTGTAGCTAATGGTAAAGACCAATCAGCTCATCGGTTCGGTGTTTATTCCTCCTTGTTGGGGACGGGTTGTGGCGCCCTGTTTGGCTTGATTTTTATGGGTCACGAAAGTAATGAAAAATCAAATCGAAACCGACAAGCCACTCCAACACTATCTGACAGCAAAACTTGGAAAGATTGGCGCAATTTCGCGGTTGTTCGCAAGGTAAAAGAAAGCGAAGAAATTACCTCCTTCTACTTAAAGCCTGAGGATAAGGGCGAAATTCCTAACTTTCAACCTGGTCAATTCTTAACCATCAAACTCAATATTCCCGGACAGGATAAGCCTGTCATTCGCACTTACTCGCTTTCAGATTACCCTGATCCGCTTGATTACTATCGTTTATCCATCAAGCGCGAACCAGCACCCAAAGGATTAGATGTACCGCCTGGTGTCGCGTCTAACTTCATGCACGATCGCATTCAGGAAGGTTCGATTATTCCAGCTAAGCCACCTAATGGCAAGTTTGTCCTTGATGTTAACAAGTCCATCCCTGCGGTACTGATTAGCAATGGAGTCGGAATTACTCCTATGCTCAGTATGGCAAAAGCCTGCACCCAACTCAATCCCAATCGCCCTATCTGGTTC
>JAIUYC010000406.1 GCA_020216575.1 Coleofasciculus sp. S288
AGACTGGTGTATGGATTAGCACTTCATATTTTAAAAAACCCTCAAGAGGCAGAAGACCTGACTCAAGAGATTTTTTTATCCCTTTGGCGTAGCAGTAACTACAATCCAGCTCGCGGTTCTCTCAGTAGCTTTCTAACAATGATGACTCGATCGCGGGCGATCGACAAAATTCGTTCTCGTGGTACTTCTCTCAAGTTTCTTGACCGCTGGCGTCGAACTATGACCACTGAAACCTCCTCTAATACCCCTTTTGAACTTGCCTCATTAGGTGAGCGTTCCCAGCGAGTTCAGAATGCTTTGGCTCAGCTTTCTCAAGAGCAGCGTCAGGTATTAGAAATGGTTTACTACGAAGGTCTCAGTCAATCGGAAATTGCTCAACAGCTAGACATCCCCCTAGGAACAATTAAAACCCGGTCTCGCCTCGGCTTATTGAAACTCAGACAAACCTTAGAAGATTTCATTAAATAGTGGCACTATGACCGGACCTGTGTTTCCCGAACACTTAGAAGAATTAATGGCAGGTTACGTCCTCGGCAACTTAGCCCCTCAAGAAGCTGAGGAATTTAGGCAACTTTTGGCAGAACGTCCTCAACTCGCTACAGAGGTGAATCGTTTGCAGGAAGTTCTGGAACTCTTGCCCTATGCTCTTCCAGAAGTAGAACCTCCTCCTCACATCCGTTCGGTTCTCCTCGATACTGTCCAAGCTGACATCAACCGTAACCCAGTCCGCAGATGGTCTCGGTTACCGTGGAGCAAAATTGTTGGCAGTCTAGCCGCCCTGTTCGCTTTAGCTATTGGTATAGACAATTACTTTCTGCGGCAAGAACTTCAGAGGGCAAGTAGAGACAATTACCTTCTGCGACAAGAGCTTAAGACTGCGACAACTGTCATTAATGCGCTACAACAGCCAAATACCCGCGTATTCTCTCTCGTCGGTACAAAAGAAGCAAATACTGCCTCTGGAAGCATCCTGCTCGATCTTGATGCACAAAAAGCAGTTGTCGCCCTTCAAAACCTTCCAGCTCCGCCTTCCGATAAAATTTATCGACTTTGGGCGATCGCTGATAACAAACCAATCGCTTGCGCCGAGTTTAATGCCAGTCAGCAGGGAACCGTTTTAGACGAGTTTTCCCTTCGTACTCCTGCTTGTAGTAATACAACATCAACCTTAGCCGTTAGTTTAGAACCCTCTTCATTACCCCCGCAACCCGTTGGTCCCATAGTCATGATGGAAAAAAGCTAGTGCCAGAAGGCAGTCCAAATGAAAAAAATTCACCGCCATGAATGAAAGTGGTATTTCCCCTTCCCCTTTCCCCCTTCGCCCTTCCCCACTTTCAAGTCAGAAGGTAGGAGGCAGAGGGCTTTTATGAAAGAAAGCTTGTACAGTAAGCTTTTTAACCTTGTTCCAAGTTCCAAGCTTCAAGTTCCAAGTTCCAAGCTTCAAGTTCCGAGTTCCAAGCTTCAAGTTCCGAGTTCCAAGCTTCAAGTTCCGAGTTCCAAGCTCCAAGTTCCGAGTTCCAAGCTCCAAGTTTGCAAGTTTAAACTCGGTAATTCGAGTTCAAACCTACAACGTCCCAGCAAAAAGCTGCAACCTTAGAGTTCACAACTATAGTGTTTCTCGGTTGACTGGGATACACCTACAGGACTTACGCAAAATTACCGTTAAACCACCATCTGTAGGGGCGAATGGCCATTCGCCCCTACAAACAGGCTGTATTCCGACTAATTTATAGATCCAACAGCAACTGTCATCCGTATTATCAACAAACCAAAAACTGACTAATTGCCAACTCTTATTGAAGATAGGACTTACGCAAATTTGCCTCTAAATCACTAATTGTAAGGGCACGATATATCGTGCCACTACCAGATGTGGAGTCTGTGAGTAAGTTCTGGAAGAGTTAATGAAAGTCATTTTGGGTCAAAGCTTAATTCAAAATTATTCTTTGAATTGGGAATCCAAAATTATCAAGTCAACGTACTTCAATTAAGTCAATATCCAATCGCCAGTTTTACATCTCAAATCGATTAATTCTTGCAGGATATTGCTCGATGTCAACCAACCCAAAACTGGTTAATCGCCAACTCTTCTCAAGCAGTTGGTGATAGCGCCTCGCGAAAAAATAACCTGTCAACTAAACCACAACTAAAGGAATAACTGACATGACGAATTCTATGTTCAACACTCTTATTCCCTCGGATAATGACATCCTCAACGGTGGAAATGGCAATGACTATCTTCGGGGTGGAGCAGGCAATGATACCCTCAAGGGGGGAGCAGGCAATGACGCCCTCTTCGGGGGAGCAGGCAATGACAATCTCAAGGGTGAAAATGGCGATGACATCGTCAGTGGTGGAGTCGGACGTGACACCCTCGACGGCGGAAATGGCAATGACGCTCTCTTTGGAGGAGCAGGCAATGACACCCTCAAGGGTGGAAATGGCGATGATACTCTCGACGGTGATGCTAATTTGAGACTCTTTGGTCTGACCAACAATAACACTTTAGTTTCATTCGACCCCAGCAGCCCCAATCAAACTAGCAGCATTCAGGTAACTGGAATCCAACAGGGCAATTTGATAGGGATTGACTTTCGTTCAGCGGACGGTCTTCTCTACGGTGTCACGGATACCAACCAGATCTACACTATTAACGTCACCACAGGTGCTGCTACTCTGGCGAATACTATCTCTCCCATTCCCTTCAACGCAGGCCAGCAGTCAGGCGTAGACTTCAACCCGACAGTCGATCTGCTGCGGTTAGTCGGCACTAATGACCAAAATCTCCGCGTGAATGTGAATACGGGTGCAGTCCAGGATTTCGATCCCAACACTCCGGGCGTCCAACCGGATGGAACCTTACGCTACGCGATGGGCGACCCTAACTCTGGGGCTAATCCGAACATCACGGCTGCGGCTTACACCAATGCTTTCGCCGGACCACCAAACCCGCAAACCCCACCTCGGACAACTACGTTGTTTGAGATTGATTCCAACCTAGATGTTCTTGTAACTCAAGGCAATGCCAATGTCACTCCTGTCGTACCTCCCAATTCAGGGCAACTATTTACTGTCGGGAAGTTGGGTGTTGACTTCGGTTCAAATGTAGGGTTTGACATTTTCTCGCCTCAGAATGGGTTGAATCTTGCCTACGCGGTTTCCGGCTCGACTTTATATACCATTGACTTGTCCACAGGCGCTGCGACAAACCAAGGTACGATCGGAAATGGCTCGTTGAACTTCTTCGGTTTCGCTGCCACCACAGTTTCGGATTCGACAGCGAGTGGTAATGACAAGCTCATTGGGGGAGTCGGTAATGACACCATCCGAGGTGGGGCAGGCAATGACACGCTTGATGGCGGAACTGGTAATGACTCCCTGATGGGGGGAATCGGCAATGATAGCCTCAAGGGAGGAAATGGTGACGATTTCTTAGATGGGGGTGCAGGCAATGACAAGCTCATTGGGGGAGCCGGTAATGACACTCTCGTTGGGGGAGCCGGTAATGACACCCTCATCGGGGGAGCCGGTAATGATACTTTCATCGGCGGTATAAGCGGTCTAATGACGATTACTGGCTGGGAAACCGATTCAGATAAAATGCTCTTGAACACAGATATCTTTACAGTTCTTACAAGTGCTTCTGGTAGTGGGTTTAGTGTGGCAGGAGAGTTTGCTGTGGTAGGCAGTGATGCACAAGCAGCAACAAGCTCCGCGTTTATTGTTTACAGCAGTGCAACGGGTAACTTGTTCTACAACCAGAATGGAGCTGATGCAGGCTTAGGAACGGGTACTCACTTTGCTGCGATCGCAAGTGCTCCATCCATGCAGGCGATGGACTTTCAATTAGTCTAGTCCACTGAATAGTTATTAGTGAGCAGCGATCGGGCATCACTAGAAACTGAGTGCTGCTCACAACCCTTACCACCTAAATAAAAGGTCAATCTCTTCTGGTTTATAAGCTTTTCTAATGCATTCCACCACATATCCTCTTCTGTGTTATGATGCCTATCAGGAAATTAAATTCGGCTGTGTAGTTTGCTCTGTAGCCTTGGCAAGTCTCTCTCCGAATCTTATTTCTCTGTACCCTCTGATTCGGAGAAAACTTTATGTCAATTTATGTCGGCAATCTCTCTTATGAGGTCACAGAGGATGATCTCAGTGAAATTTTTGCCGAGTACGGAACTGTTAAGCGAGTTCAAATGCCTACAGACCGGGAAACTGGAAGACTTCGTGGCTTTGCTTTCGTAGAAATGGAAACAGAAGCCGAGGAATCTGCTGCGATTGATGCCCTTGACGGTGCTGAGTGGATGGGTCGCGATCTGAAAGTTAATAAAGCTAAGCCTCGCGAACAAAGAAAACCCTCGGGTGGTAGCTGGGGAAACAACAACAGATCTTTTCGGCGCAACTACAACTAAGCTTCAGGACTAAAAAAATCAACTCTGAGGTCTTAAGGGCAGGCTTCTCGTCTGCCCTTTTTAACGCTAAGCTTGCTGGATTGTTTAGCCTAATGAAAGTAACTGACGTAAGATAAGAAAGGAGACAGGATGACCCAAGTAATTATTGGCGAAAATGAAGGGATTGAATCAGCCCTCCGCCGATTTAAGCGACAAGTTTCCAAAGCGGGTATCTTCCCAGACATGAGGAAGCATCGCCACTTTGAAACGCCCCATGAAAAACGCAAGCGCAAACTAGTCGCAAGACAAAAGCAGCGTAAGAGGTACTCTCGATAGAGTCAAAACCGGATTGAAATAAAGCTAGTGCAGGGCGGCAGAAGTTTATCACCACAAAAAACGCTTACTTTCTTGCTTCCCCTGCTCATAAGTCAAAACTTTTTGAGCGTAAGGTGTTCAACCACTTGTAAGCTGGTAGATTATTTCTGCCAACCTGCACTAGGAGGTTCAGCGCTTAACTCTGATAATCCTCCAGCTGCCATATTATTTTTGAGGAGCGATCGCGACTCGTTGCTGTTGACTGCTAGATAGGTTATCAGTGCGATAAAAGCAACTATTAATTCAGAAAAAAATCGAAAGTTTAATAATTTTTATTTTTGATTATAAATTCAGCTAAGCATCCTTAAATATCAAACCAAACTGAAAGCTAGCAAGCGAAACTGGCTCTCCCGTACTTATGGGGATAACCT
>JAIUYC010000407.1 GCA_020216575.1 Coleofasciculus sp. S288
ACTTTACCTGATGGTACAGTAATGTAGTAAATTTCCAGATCTAGAGGAAGCGTCTTTTGATTCTTGTATAAAAAATAAATAAGCTGATTAACAAAACTGAGAGCGGCAGAGCAAGAGACGACGGACATAGAATTACTTGAATATCGCATCCACTTCCGCATTCCGTAAATTGACGGAATTAAACACGTAGGGGTTTAGGAATCCGAGTTAACAGTTAGAAGCCAACGAAAAAAAACTTAACCTTTACAGAGATTTACGATTGAGTTATTATTTTGGCTTCTCCCCTCGACTTTTAACGTCCCTCTAAACAGGACTCGTAGCTGCTGAGTTAACGCTGGACGAGGTTGTTGTGGAAGGGCGCGATCGCAAACCATATCACCAGGATTGATCTACACTACCTCATCCGTCAGTTTTGGCGAGTGTTCACCCAAAAAGGAGCTTTTGGAGTTGGGAGGCAGGATTTTTTCCCTTTTTTCCTCGCCTCGCTTTTTCACTCCCTCTTAAGGCTTGTAATGAAGTACCAAAAACGGTTTCGATATACTGAAGTTACCTGCTTATTTGATTGACTCGATTTCCGATACAGGTAACATTTTTTAGTTAAGCGTTGGGGCATTGGTCATGCGTCGAGTTTCATTGATTGCCTTGGTGAGCGTGGTCGCTCTGTTCTTGGGAGGCTGTCCTGGTAATGAGGGTGAAGAGACAGGAGGCGAAAGTACTCCTTCGCCAACACCGGTTGCGGTTAGAAGAACTCCAACACCTTCACCTTCACCGTCTGCCGCTCCTTTTGCCAATCCCACTGCACCCCAGCAACCGGGAAATCCTGTGGCGGTGACGGGCTTGCTGCAAACCTTGCCACCAGAGGCACGAGTCAATCAGATTCCTAAGGGACGTAGCGATCCATTTGGAACAATTCCAGTACAGCCACAAGTGGTCGTACCACCAAACGCCGCTGGTGGTGGAGGTGGACCCACCGCCGTCAGACCGGTACCAGTATTGCCCCAGCTTCCGCCGCCTGCAAGAGCGAACACGGGTACTGGTGGAAATCGACCCGGAACAACAGGAGCAACGACTAGAAGAAATCAGCCGTCTCCGCAACGTCAGGCAACTAGTCCGGGTGGAGGGAATGCCACAAGAACAAATCAGCGTACACCTCAACCTCAGGCTAGACCCGCTGCGCCCAGAACCCCTTCTCCCAGCCCCGCTGCTACACCACCACCACCTCCCTTGGTGCCCGAACTGCCGGAAATCCCACAACCGACTTTGGCAAGGAGTGTCGAAGTTACAGGAGTTGTTGACGTGGGGGGCGTACCCAAGGCAATTGTGAAAGTACCCAACGAGCCAAGTCGCTATGTTCAGCCAGGACAGAGGTTGTTAAACGGGCAGGTGCTGGTTAAGCGAATTGAAATGAATCGCGGTCCTGAGCCAGTTGTAATTCTGGAGCAATTTGGCGTTGAGGTATCCAAACGAGTTGGAGAACCAGCAGAAGGACAGGCCGGGGGGCCAACGGCGTTTGTTCCTCCACCACCGCCAAATCCTGTTCCTGTTCCTCAAGTGTGACAAAGCTTCTTCGGAGCAGGTGGTAGGGGGTAGATAGTAGCTGCTCCAAAGAAATTCGGTACAGGTTCCCCTAGATTTCCTTATGGAGAAGAACTTGTATATTCACAAATAAATGATCCAATCTTGCGGGGCAGGCGTCTCACCTGGCACTAGACCAGGCGGGCAAGATGCCCACCCCAAAGGAGATAGCTGGATATTTTTTGTTTGGAAGTCCCTGAACTCGTGCTCTCTGCCTTGGATATGTCCGGATTTGTATCAGTTTTATGGAGCAGTGCAAAAGCTGGTGAGCGAACAACTACGGTATCAAATTCGCTGTCCTGAATTACCGTTAGCAGTCTATCGGGAAATTGTCGCTCATTTGCGACAAGTGAAAGGGGTAGACGTGGGTCTGATTCCCCAAACATTGCAACAGTTTGATTACAATCAAAGCCAGATAGGTGGCTTGTGGATTCAGTATGGAGATGGGACTGATTCGGTGGAGCGAGAACGGGTGAGCCAAATTTTGGCGTATTATCAAAACCGTTATGGAGCTTGGGAGAAAGTAACTTCTCCGCTACTCTCATAAAAGAGGATTGGAAGCGAAAAGTAAATGGGTTCGATTCAGGCTTTACGAGGAACACGAGACATTCTGCCGGAAGAAGTTGGGTATTGGCAGCAGGTTGAAGCGATCACAACGCAAATTCTCAACAACGCCGCTTATCAAGAAATTCGCCCCCCCATTTTTGAGCGGACGGAGCTATTTGAACGAGGGATTGGGGAAGCGACCGATGTCGTAGGCAAGGAAATGTACACCTTCAACGACCGGGCAGACCCGCCACGCTCCGTGACGCTGCGACCAGAAGGGACGGCTGGCGTGGTTCGAGCCTATATTCAAAATAGTCTCTACGCCGCTGGCGGGGTACAACGCCTCTGGTATACCGGGCCAATGTTTCGCTATGAGAGTCCTCAAGCAGGACGTCAGCGACAGTTTCATCAGTTGGGGGTTGAGGTAATAGGTAGCGCTGACCCACGCGCTGATGCTGAGGTGATTGCGATCGCAACTGATATCCTCCAAACGTTGGGACTCAAAAGCCTTCATTTAGACCTTAACTCGGTCGGCACTTCCGAAGACAGGCATCAGTATCGGAGGGCATTAATCAATTACCTGACCCCTTACAAACAGGAGTTAGATCAAGACTCTCAAGAGCGTCTAACCCGCAATCCGATTAGGATTTTAGATAGTAAAAACGAATGGACTCAACAAATCATCGCTGAAGCTCCCAGTATTTTGGACTATCTCAGCGAAGATTCCAAGCAGCACTTTGACAAGGTGCAGCAGTTGCTTGCTGACTTGGGAATTCGTTACCAACTCAACCCTCGTCTCGTGCGCGGGTTAGACTACTACACCCACACCGCTTTTGAAGTTATCTCCGATGATTTGGGAGCGCAAGCAACCGTGTGTGGTGGGGGTCGTTATGACGGATTGGTAGAAGACTTGAGCGGACCCAAAACGCCAGCTGTGGGTTGGGCAATTGGTTTAGAGCGTTTGATCATCTTGCTACAACAACTGCAAGCCTCACCCCGTCAAGTGCTGGATTTTTATGTAGTATCCAAAGGTGACGCAGCAGAAGCGCAAGCCCTAAAACTGGCTCAACAGTTACGTCATGCTGGATTTGCAGTGGAACTCGATTTAAGTGGTAGCGCGTTTGGCAAGCAGTTCAAACGGGCCGACCGCAGTGGCGCAATCGCCTGTTTGGTGTTGGGCGATGCTGAAGCTGAGAATCAAACGGTCAACCTCAAGTGGTTGAAATCGGGAGAACAACATGCGATCGCACAAGCCGATCTACTTGAAAAGACGGATGAACTGCGAGTTCAGATCGAGCGGTTTAAATCGGATCGCTAGTTTTTAATAGCACCGACCTTAGTAGTTCCCTTCTAGTAGACATTAAACTGAAGAAATTCGACAATCGGATGCTAGATATTAAACTCTAGACGGAAGCGCCTTCCATTGTCCAAACGGCTCGCTACTAGAAAAACTGCTAATAACTATGGAATATTGGGAATTTTTAATCCAAAAAGAAGGCAAGCGCTCCTGGCAACCCATTAAGCCGCCAAAGATGGAACTTGAGGCAGGGCGGTATCGGGTGGTTGCTCACTCATCCCGTAAAAATACGGATGTAGAAATTTGTGTAACGCATACTAGCACGGAGGAAGCCCCCCCCAAGCGACGGTCTCAGAAGCGATCGCGCCGCACTAACCGAGAAGGCTTAATGGTTGTTATTCCCTTCACTCATCTCAAGCCTGGTGTGTGGGAACTGCGGTGCTGTGGCGATATTCTGTCCGATTTTTTGGGGACGTCGTGGCAGGAATCCGTTCAGGTGAACGTTGTGCCACAGGCTATAAACGTTGAGCCAGTTGATGAACCCACCTCACCAGTTATAGACGCTACCTGCACTGAGGTTCAGGCAGACGTGAGTGAAATTCTCTCTAATACCGATTCTGATCCAGTTGTCGCAGTTCCCTTTATAGAAGATGAATGCGAGAAGAGAATAGGGGAAGAAGACGAGAACGGTAAGTCGAATGCCGGAATTCCCCCATTCCCCGCTCATCCCATTCCAGAAGTTTCCAATCCTCCTTTCCAAGAGAATGAACAGCTCCCTGCGACTGTAGCAGATATAGCTATCTCCTCTGAGTTAGTTGAGTTAGACGAGGAACCAGTCGCATCCACAAATAACTTAGATGAAGGAGCAAGGGCGGCAAACCCCCTCTTGGATCAATCGTTGCAGGCACTCGAACAAATCCTTCAGCAGGTACTCGATCCAGTCTTGCAAGATTTTGAGCGGGCTGAAACTCCAGAACCGGAGACGGAAACACCCGAATCAGAGGTGTCTTCCGAGATAGAGAGCGATCGCCAAGGGTTAACATTAAGCCTGGACGAAGACACCTTTGTCGTTCGACGGGGAGAATCTTTAACCATTCCTGGACGACTGACTCTCTCGGATGTCAACCAAGTTAACGGCAATGAAACATCCAGCGTGTTGAATGACTGTTTCCAAGGAAGCTTACGCTACGAGCTGCGCGACCCTCAAACCTCGCAATTGCTGCTTGATGTCCAACACCCCCTACCTCAACAAGCGCTTCCATTGACATTTAGCCATTCCCTAGAGATTCCAGCAGAGTGCAATACCCGTTTGATCTTGGGAAAAGTCACGCTGTACGGATTAACCTCCAGAGCATTGACCAGCCAACCGTTTACAGTGACTGCTGATTTAGACGAGTTATTAGGAGCCATTATTCCAGGCAGCAAGGTAATGCCTGTGGCAAAAATGCTAGTACTCGCTAACAATCCCGAAGCCTTCCAAGACTTTCAGGAAGAGGGATCAGAAGCGGCTGACCTCACCTTGGATGGGGCTTTGCTCGATCTAGTCAACATACCACGAAATCCTCAGCCCCTGCCATTACAACCAATATCGCAGAAACCCTTGCCCCCACAACTGTACCAACCTACTCCGACTCAGAAGTCATCAAAATCGCTTCAACTGCCCGACTTTCCCAAGGTGCAGCCCGTTGCTGCCAGTGCAGCCTCCTTGGC
>JAIUYC010000408.1 GCA_020216575.1 Coleofasciculus sp. S288
ATGATCTTGCTTGGGGTATTGGGATGCCCGTTCCTGCAACCATTGCTTCAGCGCTGGAGTATGTCGCGTTGCTTCTACTGCAACACCCAATCGTTGTCCTGCTGATTCAATTAAATTCAGCGACTGAGGGCGAAATACTTGAATGACATCCGGCAAACCTGTCCCACTCGCAGCTTTGTGCAACTGAGACACCAGCCAATCCACATTCACTGACGGCTGGGGACATAGCGCCTCATAAGTAAAGCGGCGCGTTGCATCACAAATTAATAATTCCCACAGCACCTGTCCAGTTGCATCCCGCAACGGACGCCGATAAAAATCAGCCTGCCAAACACCCATTTTGTTCTACTCTTACCTCTGTAATCTTAAGCGATCGCCTCTTATCTAGCAACGGCGATCGCACTTCATCTTCATTAACTCAGCCAACAAGATAAGTTGGCACACAGATAAGCAGTATCCAAACAAAAAGCTTTTGAGTTCAGTTGAGAAATAAAAACTACTACTTTTTATCTATATCAAAAGAAGGAATTTTAAGGTCAATTCGCTCATTGAAACTATACGATGGGCTTCCTTAACCCAGTTTTATCGAAAAGTCAGACCTATCAAAAGTATTATAGTTGAGGGTGGCAATTAGCTGCTAAGTTGGCAAGTTGCCAAGTATTCAAGCCAGCGATCTGAATGCGATATTAGCCGATAACTAGGACTTGACTTATATATTTAACTTGAGATAGATGAGATGCTCTCTCTCTTAGAGAATATAGGAGGGTAGAAGGAAGCTTTTTAGGAGGAATTTACTCCAATGAACTATAAGAAAAATGCTTGGCAAATCCTAGGATTTACAGCCTTATCTTCACTAGCGCTGTCCATCTTTCCCAATACGGCTAGCGCCAATCCATCTCTACCATTACAAGCACAAGATGGTTATCAGGTTGCACAACTGACTGGCTGCCGGGAGGTGGATGTCAACACAAGCCTGAACGTGCGGCAGCAGCCCGGTGGACCGGTAATCGGAACGTTGGAGGATGAACAAAACGTCTATATTTCCGGTGAACCCGTAAATGGATGGGTGAGGATTAACTCCCCGATAGATGGCTATGTCTTTGCCAGATATTTGAACTACTGCCCTGGGGCAGCGGTAACTCCATCCCAACCGATTGCACCAACAACACCGCTTGCACTGGGAGGTGAGAGGGTTTCGACCGTACCAGGCAGCAACTGCCGTGAGGTGGTTTCTTCCAACCTACCTGTTAGAACCAGGCCGGGTGGCGAAGTGATTGGAACGCTACAGGAAAATCAGTTGGTTTACATCGCCAACGAGGGAGTTAATGGCTGGGTCCCGATTGAAAGACCCGTGAGCGGCTATGTAAGTTCAGCAAATCTGGGCTACTGTAACTAAAGAGTCAGAATTTCCCCTAAAACCTACCACCTACGACCTAAGACTTTAATCAGGCTAGTTGCCGAAGCTAAAGCTCGATACGATTTGCTGAAAAGCTTGCCGTGACGGGTCAGATGGATCGATATAGCCTCTGCTTAGGTGAATGACTCCTTGACCATCGGGACTTAATAGCAAAACACTATCAGATGCATAGAGTCCATCGGCAGTGTAAGCGATCGCATCTTGTCCAGCAACAGTGATGGCACGAGCATCGCTACTGCCTACGCTAAGACTACCTTTCCAGTGTGAGAGGGGGAGGCGATCGGGGTTACTGTGTACCGTAATGCTGATGTTAGGGGGGAATTCAGTACCGCCTTCAAACTTTTTCGCCTGGATAGCCTCATAGTCGGCACTCTTCCAAATTTCAATCGTTCCTTGCCAGGTTTCATCCGGTTTGGGTTGTCGATTTTCATTACTGTTATCGACAGTGTAACCGTTAGGATATTCAAACCAGAAACCAAATTTTGCGCTTGGATAGACGTTCTGGCTTTGAGGGTTCTGTTTCCTACCATCTGAATTAGGGGAGGCAGTGCTTTGAGCGATTGGCGTTGATGCAGAAGTCTCAGCTTCCTTCACTGTCTGGGTAGATACCGTAGACGTTGGAGAACTGCAACCGATTACTAGCAAAGCAAGCAATCCAAGGGGGAAAATGCGGTTCATAGACTTGACCGGATTTGCGTTGAAAATATAAGGGTGAAACGTGAAGGAGTGATGCCCATCGCGCCCTGCTAGTGATATCAGAGCAGCAGGGAACATTCAGCCAAAAAATGCTGGGATACTTTGCCTATAGTAAACTTGGGGTGAGTTTATTGCCTTCACCCAACCGATTCACCTAATTGGGTGAAATCACCTGCGCAGTGAAAAAGCCACTGCGCTTGCTTCCTGAAAGCGATCGCCTCTGGGTATTGGCTGATACTCTAGTAAGTCATTTGCTCCTAACCTAAAAAAAAGTTTTAGCTTTTGAGCAACCCTTCCGTTGCCGGAATGACGGCATTAGGCAACCCTAAGATTTTCGATTTCCTGGATGACGGCAACTGCATTAGCGATCCCATCTTCCGCACGGATTTTTGCCCCCAGCGCTGCTGCACGCTGATGCATCATTTTGTCGGTTACAGCCGTTTGAATCGCTTGTGCAAGTCGTTCAGCCGTCAGTTGTTTACGTGGAATTGGCTCTGTCCCAACCCCTAATTCTGCGACCCGTTGCCCCCAAAAGCCTTGATCTCCAAAAAATGGAATAATAACCGTAGGAACCCCTGCCCTGAGTCCTGCTGCTGTGGTGCCCGCACCACCATGATGGACAACAGCCGCGACACGAGGGAAGAGCCATGCATGGGGAACGGAGTCTACCAGGTAAGCGCTATCTGGCAGGTTTTGTTTACGCATTCCACTCCAACCAGAGAGCATGATGGCGCGTTGCCCAGTTTTTGCGAGGGCTTGCAAAACCAGATCGGCAGTTTCTTCTGGGTTGCGGTTGCCCATACTACCAAACCCGATATACAAAGGAGGCGAACCTGCTTGCAAAAAGTCCACCAGTTCTGAGGGTGGAGTCCAATCGGGTGCCGCATCTAAGAACCAGTAGCCTGTGACATAGGTATTGTCCCAATCGGATGGCTTGGAAATCACAGAAGGACTGAAACCATAGAGCGTTGGATAGCGATGAAGATGGGGAGACTTGCGGGGGCCGAAAAATGAGGATACAGGTAAGTTAAGAACTTGCTTGCGGGCTGCTGTATCACCTGCACGAGAACCTTGCCAGATGAGTTGTCTTAGCACTTGATGGGATAGCCAATTCACAGTCCCTCCATATCGGTTTAAGGACTGAGGAAATAGAACACTAGGGAAGGTTTTGGTCGGGGTAAAGGGAAAAACATGGGCTTGCAGCAGTGGCAGTTCCAACTTCTCAGCGAATGCAAGGCCTAGGTAAAGCCCTCCCACACCCGCTAGCAGTAAATCCATCCCTCGACAAGCCTCTAGTCCTGCTTCTGCCCAACGAATTGCCACTCGTTCGGTTTCTTTTGCCGTCCGTAAGGTCATTGTCAGAAAATTTCCCTTCTCTGAAAGCTCCCGCATTTCTGGAGTTTCAATGAGTTCTTGCACATTCCCATGCATGGGATAGAACTTCAGTCCGTGGGAACTGACCAATCCCTCAAAATTCTCATGAGTCAATAAACGTACATCGTGACCCGTTGCTTTTAATCCCTTCCCTAAGGCAATGTAAGGTTGAACATCTCCTTGACTGCCCAACGCAATGATCGCGATACGCATCACAAGTACTCCTATTTTCCGGGATTGATGCTTGTTGGCTGACAATAGTGACGCTAATGTCATTTTGACGCTAGCATCATTTTGATTGAAGCGTCAATGGCGGGGTATGTTAGATTCGGTGCTATTCCAGAGCTACGTTATGAAGCCATCTCGCCGAGCGTCCATCGGTTTGGAAAAACGGGAACGGACACGCTCAAGTTTGATTGAGGCCGCCTATCGGGTATTCGCTCGAAAAGAAACGGATGCGGTAACGATTGACGACATCATTGCCGAAGCTGGTGTTGCCAGGGGAACGTTCTATAACTATTTTCAGACCCGTGAGGATGTACTCAAAGCGGTTGCGGCATCGTTAAGTGATGAAATGAATCAAAAGATTTGGGCGCAGTCTGTTGCAATTGATGATCCGGCTGAACGAATGGCGATCGCCCTGCGCCAATTTCTGCATCAAGCGATGCGAGATGCCACCTGGGGATGGGTCATTGTCCGCATTGGATTAGTGGCAGCCCCCTTAAGTGAAACGATTGAAAGGGGGGTGATGACGGATTTGGAGGCGGGGATACGGCTAAAGCGTTTTCAGGTTGACAGTGTACAGGCAGCGATCGATCTGATTTTAGGAACGGGACTGATGGCAATGCGTAGCATTTTGGAAGGGCATACAGAACCCAATTACCCTGAACAGATCACGAAGATGATTCTTAAAACGCTGGGAGTCACCGATGCTGAAGCTCATGCGATCGCATTCAAAGTCCTAGAGCCTCTGTCAGAGGATCGTATTTCGTGAATATTGAGTAAGCAATGCTTGTGTTATTGGCTGCCCCTGCCAACAGCACATCCAAAACCTTGTTAGGGGCAGATATGTTCTCCTGCACTTTTTAGCTGCTGTTGTAAGGCTCTGCTGCTGGAGTCAGCGAGCGGTGTTTGACTTAGTCATCTTCACCAGAATGGCACACTTGCTCAGACGAAGTTGCCTACTGGCTGTAAGGGAATAGAGAAACATCGCTTCCTGGTAAACTCGCTAAAATTTAAAAGTTCACAGCTCACAACTTACGGCGAATGGCGAATGATGACTGGCTAGAAATCGGTACGATTGTTGGACCTCAAGGTCTAAAAGGGGAATTGCGCGTCTATCCCAATTCTGACTTTCCTGAACGGTTTGAAGAACCTGGACAGCGCTGGTTGCAGCGACCGGGTGAAACCGAACCCCACCCTGTAGAATTGTTGGGTGGGCGTTTTGTTCCTGGAAAAGGAATATACGCCATTAAGCTAGCAGGAGTCGAAAATCGCGACCAAGCAGAGGCATTGCGGGATTCTCGGCTACTGGTTCCGGAAAGCGATCGCCCTCAGCTAGCGGAAGATGAATATCATGTCATAGACTTGCTCAATCTGGAAGTCTTCAATCAACTGACAGGTGAAG
>JAIUYC010000409.1 GCA_020216575.1 Coleofasciculus sp. S288
ATTCGCCCAATCTGTCGAGTAAAAGCTGAATTACACCCATTTTCACAAAAAGCTCACTCAGGACTTACGCACAGACGCCACATCTAGTAGGGACACGATATATCGTGTCCCTACTATTGGTAGTTTAGAGACAAATGTGTGTAAGTCCTGTCACTATCACTATCACTCTACTTTCCAACTTCAGCCGATTCGCTGGAGGGAGATAACAGGGGTGCAATGAAAGCAGTGATAATACCTCCTATCACTAAGATTTCAGCTACGAGGAGGATGGTATTTCTTTTCATACTTGAGAGCGGCGTAGTAAAGAACGAATTTTCTGAAACCAGGTAGTTGGTGAATCCTCTGGGCGATACTTCAAGTCAAACATGGATACAATCAGTGGTACACCACCTACCTTCGCAACCATTAATAGGTGAATCGCGAAACTTGATACCAAAACGACCCATCCAATTAGGTGTAGAGAGTACCAAATATGATTTAATTCTCCAACCGGAAGCCATTCTTCTTTCATCATTCTGCCTGTGATTAAAGCAAATGTTGCAGCGAGCAGCATCCATGTATTCATGATGCGGTGTAGGCTATACCACCAGATGGGTTTACCGACTTGGGTCAGTTTTTGAAATGAATCAGGTTGAACTAAACGTTTTTGACCTAGATGGAAACTGTATAAAGCCAAAGCTGGCATAATGAAGAGGAAGATTACTCCAAACGTGCCATGGATTCCAATGATGTCATTGATCTGAGGCAGTGGCACTTTCCCAAACCGTCCATCGTAGGTGTTATAAACCCAAAATGAAGTGATAATTGCCAACAAGGCAATTAGAGCATTGACTCCGTGGAGTAGCCTGAGCAGTGAAGGCTGATAAGGTCTAGAGCGGGACATCTTGATTTCTCCGCAGACAGTAAATATGAGTAATCAGTACTTTTAATGATTGCTATCAAACAAATTGAGAAAAGCTCCTAATAGACATTTCAGCCTAATAGGATAGAGAAGCGCTGAAATTTGAGGATTTGAGGATGCTTTAGTATAGTAACCAAGGTTTTGTTTTCTTGTGAAGAGGCAAGATCGTGAAATAATCGTGAATAAAAAATGAATCAAAAATGAAAAAACTTCTATTAATACAATTTAAGTGTTACAAAATAAAAGGGAATGCTTGAGTCGTTCAATATTCATTCATCAAGCCGATTTAGCTCATGGAGCCAACTACCACTGTACTTATCGCCTTGGGGTTAGCAGCAGATGCTTTTGCTGTCTCTCTTTCCAGCGGTCTAACCATCAAACATCTGAAAATTAATAAAGCTTTGAAGATTGCATTATTCTTCGGCGGTTTTCAAGCTTTGATGCCTCTAATTGGTTGGGTAGCAGGACTGAGCTTTAGAGACTGGATAACACCTGTTGACCACTGGATAGCCTTCGGGTTATTGAGCTTCATTGGAGCCAGAATGATATATGAATCGATTCAAGAGGAAGATTGTGAGAAAAAATTTAATCCACTAGATACTTATACGCTGTTGACATTAGCGGTAGCAACTAGTCTAGATGCTTTAGCAGTTGGGATTGGCTTTTCCTTACTGAAAACTTCGATCGCGGCCCCTGTCACGGCTATTGGGTTTATTACTTTCTTTTTATCTTTTGTCGGTGTCTTTATTGGTCATAAGTGTGGTAACTTGTTTCAAAATAAAATTGAGATGCTTGGCGGCTTTATCTTGATTATTATCGGTAGCAAAATCTTGATGGAACATTTAATGGCAGTACCCCTTGGGCTAGGGCATTAAGATTACGGATATAGCAAAAGGCTGAGGGCAGAAGGGAAAAGATTAAATGGTCAAGGTTTCAGGACAGGACTTACGCACAGATACTACATCTGGTAAGGGTATGATATATCGTATCCATACAATTGGCGCTTTAGAGACTTTCTTTGCGTAAGTCATGAGGATTTGGCTGTGTCCTCATCATCTTGGCGACTGCTATAAGTCAGCAGCATTCCCCTTAAATCCCTGCTTCAGTTAGAGCTTGATTGAGGGTATCAGCTAGTCCTAGTCGTTCAGCCCAGTCTGTTAGATACGTGTAGTCCAAGTTTTCGGACTGTACTTTGAGGACTCCCAGAACGTCACGCCATTGTTTTTCAGAACCTGACTGCTGCCTCCACCGCAGTTTGTTTAAAATGACGTCTTCGGGGGAGGCAAAATAGAGTGCCTGTCCACCGGATGTCGCAAATACTCTACGGCGCTCAAATTTCAAGCGATCGAATTCATCAGTCCCAGCTACCATTAGGTCAGCACGGGAAATAGTCTCCATTTCGGTAATTTGCAGGGTTCGCATCCGACCGGATTTCACTTCATCGACACCGGGGACGTAGAACCCTGCCTCTGTGAGTACAGTAGCAAGACGCTCAATATCGTCTGGAGAACTCGCCAATACCAAGTCCAAATCTTGGGTCGTGCGAGGTTCGCCGTAAGCGATCGCAGCTACTCCTCCAGTGATGTAATATGGAATTTCTAGCTGCTCAAAAATGGAGTGGAGTTTGGCGGCAAGCGATATTGAGTCTTGAATCCACATAGCTTCTGACCCTGTGGGAACGTAGTGAGGAGGGCAATACTCTTGCAGCCATGCCTGAGCAATTTTTTGTGCAAATTGTACTCTATCCAGGTGTTTAAATTGCTGACGCAGGCAATTCAACGAAAGCTGGCGGGCGCTACGAGTCAGCGATGCTGCCATCCCCAATCGTTCCCCTGTTGTCCGTTGTCGGAGTAAGTAAAACACCAGTACATCGTTTTCTATACTGGTGTCTTCCGATTGGGGACGATATCCAGGTTTGACAGAGATTTTAGGTATAGTTTGAATCATTGCGATCGCCTGTTTATATAGCCGCGCCTTGTGCTGGATATCTCTTTGCCTACAAATATTTCTTCAGCAATAATCCCAACTTCTCTTTTGTAGCCGCAGGGACTTTATCCAGTTGCGTCAAAATTGCATACTTCAATGCCGAATGAGCGTCCGACACGGGCGGATTTTCAGCTAAACGCCGCACGGTTTCTTGAATTACTTTCTGTGCATTAGTGGCATTGCGTAGCAGATTGGCAATCACCATCTCTACAGTTACACTGTCATGATCGGGATGCCAGCAGTCATAATCTGTCGCTAGTGCTAGGGTGGCGTAGGCAATTTCTGCTTCCCGCGCCAGCTTTGCCTCTGGTAGGTTCGTCATTCCAATGATGGTTGCCCCCCAACTGCGGTAGAGATGGGATTCTGCTTTGGTTGAAAATGCTGGACCTTCCATGCAAACATAAGTGCCACCACGATGCAGCGTGACATCGGGTAAATTAAGACTCGCAACTGCATCTGCCAAAATCCCCGCCAGTTTGTGGCATATGGGGTCTGCGAAGGCAATATGAGCAACAATTCCTTCGCCAAAAAAGGTAGAAATGCGGTTCTTCGTCCGGTCAATAAACTGATCCGGCACGACCATATCCAAGGGTTTTACCTCTTCCTTGAGGGAACCAACGGCTGAGGCAGAGATGAGATACTCCACACCTAACTGCTTCATGGCATGGATGTTGGCGCGGAAGGGTAACTCAGAGGGTGAAAGATGATGGTTGCGACCGTGACGCGCAAGAAAAGCAACGGTTGTTCCCTCTAGGGTTCCCACAATCAAGGCATCGGAGGGCGCACCAAACGGGGTATCAACCTGCACCTCCTGTACATCTTTGAGGGCTTCCATTTTGTAAAGCCCGCTACCGCCGATAATTCCAATTTTTGCTTCAACCATCGTCGTTGCCCTGTACGTTCTTTGCTGCAATGCCAAGTTATTTTAGCGGCAAACCGAGGGGGATGGGGAAGATGGGGAGATGGGGAGATGGGGTTTTCTGAAAATACCCTCTGGCCTTGTTCTCAGAATGCGACTGATTCATTAACTTCAAGGTTTTAGCTAGAATCGCGAGAAGCCCTACGTCTTACTCCTAAGAGAAGTGTGGGTAGTTCACTCAGTGAAGTAACCGAGCTGAAATTGCATTTTTCATAATTAAGTCCCTGTGCATAATCTCTTTAACTTATATTATTTCAACCCGTATTAATGTGTCTTTAAAAGCTAGATAATTAATGTTATGCTCTCACATTTCTGGATGATTTAGTCATCCTCCAAAAGACATGAAACCAAAAACTAGCTTTAGATAGAAGAGTAAGCTGGGTAACAGTAGGTAATCTCTTAAATGAAAGCTTGCTAGAGATAGTTAAATTCTCTGATACAAAAGCCCTAGCACTCATGGATAGGGCTTTTTAACAAACATTCGCAATTGTTTAAAACACATTACCTTGAGGTATATCTATGTCCTTGAAACTTAATGTTCCAACCCTTAAAAATTCCGAATCGGCACAAGACATTACTGAGGCAATTGCTGCTGTTGATCCAACTGCCAAGGTAAAAGTCGATGTAAAATCCAGGACAGTCACAGTAGACGCGGCTGACGCCAATACGCCAGTCGCCTCTGAAGAGTCAATTAAGCAAGCTATTACTGCCAGTGGACATTCCATTAAGGATTGACACTCCGCTGGCTAAGGCCAGAGAGTCGCCTCCCTGCCTCGCCTAGTCGGGTAAGAGGGTACACGTCGCCGTGTCCCCCTCCCCTTACAATGAGCGTACCTGAAAGCCCCCGTTATTTATTCGGGGGATGAAAGGGAGCTTGGCGGCTTAAAAACCGCCTTATTTTCTTCAGTATTTTCTGGTAAAATACTACCATAAAGGAGGTGATTTTCTTGTTAGTTTTTGAGTTCAAGCTAAAGGGTAAACCCGAACAATTTAAACGGATAGACGAAGCTATCCGTACAGGTCAATTTATCCGAAACTCTTGTCTCAAACACTGGCAAGAGAACCGAGGTACAACTAAAAACGACCTACAGAAGTACTGTGCGGTATTAGCCGCCAACCCGGATTTTCCTTGGGCAATAAAACTTAATTCTCAAGCGAGACAAGCTCACGCTGATAGAGCGTGGTTTGCTATAAGTCGCTTTTTTGATAATTGCCAGAACAAAGTACCAGGAAAAAAAGGATATCCTCAGTTTAAGAAAAACAGCCGTTCAGTCGAATACAAAGCGACTGGATGGAAGCTATC
>JAIUYC010000410.1 GCA_020216575.1 Coleofasciculus sp. S288
ACATTTCCCCAGTGAATCCTTACAAAATTGGCAGCTCAATTTACGTCTAGGTTCTGTATTAAAAAAGGCGTTACAGCGTTTTGTCGAATTCTTCAGCAGCGGCCATGAACTGAGAATTTGGACAACAACAGACCATTACGGCAATACCTATTGGCACGCTTATGACCCAGTCACGGGGAAATCAACTCATTTGAGTTCAGAGGATGAGATGCGGGTATGGATTGAACGGCGTTATTACACCTAAAAATTTATATATAGCAGTCGCCAAGGCGACTCTTGACTCTCGCAAAATACTGAAACCTTGGTCAGTCAATCTTTTTCCTTCTGCCCGATTGGTGAGCCGGTCGAACCACTGCCCGATTGGTGAGCCGGTCGAACCACTGCCTTTTGCTATAACTATTAAGACTTACGCATAGAAGCCACATCTGGTAGGGGTACGATATATCGTACTCCTACAATTGGTGGTTTAGAGGCTTTCTTTGCGTAAGTCCTGACTATCGGTGAGATTGGCTTTTTTTAATAAACCGTAGAGGTGGGAAACGCTATAATAACCAACGATAATCCCATCTAAGCTGCCGATGGCATCGACTGGGACATGAGTACTGCTCTGTAGTAATTTTGCAGTTGGCGTGTCGCCGCCGCCCAACTCCAGCGTTCTGCTTCTGCCCTAGCGTTTTGACGGAGGGTTTCCCGTTCGTCTTGCTGCTCTAGAAGACGTTGAGTTGCCGCGAGCGCTCCTTCTTCATCTGTCGGCTCGAACAGGTAACCATTCACGCCATCAGTCACGATATCGGGAATTCCTCCAGAACGTGCCGCAACCACAGGACAACCCGCCGCCATTGCTTCTAGCAGCACTAATCCTAGCGTCTCGGTTCGCGAAGGAAAGATGAACGCATCAGCAGAGGCATAGGCTGAACCCAGTTCTTTCCCTTTGAGATAGCCGACAAAATGAGTAGGTGTTCCAGCAAAATGCTTTTCCAAAGCGCTGCGGTTCGGCCCGTCACCGACTAAAGCGAGGCGAGCGTTGGGAATGGCTTCGAGTAGGGGTTTGATGCGCTCAATTTCTTTTTCAGCGCCGAGTCGCCCCACGTACAGAAGCAGAGGGTTTTCGGGGTGTCCTTGGGAAAGGTGCGATCGCATTTCTTGCGATGCCAAACTAGGATGAAACGTCTCAGTATCAACCCCTCGCTGCCACAAGTCCAACCGTTCGATGCCATGCGCTCTCAACTCCTCCACCATCGCGGTTGAGGTACATAAATTTAGCTGCGCTTGATTGTGAGTTGCCTTGATTAACTCCCACAAAACGCCCTCTAGCATCGCCAGTCCGTAGTGTTGAAGATACTGGGGCAGATGCGTGTGGTAAGAGCCCACTAGAGGAATTTGCATCATTTTGGCATAATACACACCAGCCAACCCCAGAACAGCAGGATTGACGACGTGAACCAAGTCCGGCTGAAATTCCTCTAAAGCCATACCAATGGACGGGCGTGGCAGTGCTAGTTTCAACTCTGGATACAGCGGTAGCGGAAAGCCGGGAACTCCGTAAATTTTGGCTCCCTTGTACTCTGTCAGTCCGCCATCCGGTGCAACAACTAGCACTTGGTTACCACTGCGCTGCAAGTGTTCGACTGTGTGACGCAGCCGCGTGACGATTCCATCAACCTTTGGCAAGAAGGTTTCGGTAAATAAAGCGATTCGCATACAGGGCTAGAAACTATCTGTAGTAAAGTGCCATCCAAATCAAATCAAAACCCTCTTTTTGGTAGGGTACACAAACCATGAATCCCAATTGCTGCGATGCCCCCACCTAAAAGGACTCCCACTCCTTCAGCAAAGCAATTGATTCTGTGTCTGTTTTCCGCTGCTTGAGCAATCAATAAGTCGCGCTCGTCAGAGGCTGGAGATTGAGCTACTCTCTGGAAATTCTGATGGCTATTCTCCAGTGCTGTCCACTCTGGGAGTAGGTAGTAAGCACTAACGGCAGAAGCCCCGAAACCGGGCAGCACGACAAACAGTAAGAGAATAACCTGCCGTATGTTCACTCAATGCCACTCCACGATGGCAAAGGTAATCATTTTTGCGATTACCTTGCCAATTGATACCCTCAACTTATCGACGCCAATTAACTTTGGGCAAAATTTGATTCTTATCAACGCGCTGGTTATACTTCAGGGCAAAATTAAGCAGAGAATCGAGCAGGGAGTCTGAGAGATAATGAGGTTGCAAACCAAGACTCAACAGACTGGTATTTTTGGCATAGAAGTAGTGTTGTTCCAGCTCGACTCTGGGATTATCGATGTGATCGACGGTGATATCAAGCCCCATTTTTGTCCCCGCATTCTGCACCATTACTGCCAAGTCACCGACGCTGAAGAGTTCGGTGAACTGGTTGAAGACGCGGAATTGACCGGAATCCGCTGGGTTTGCGATCGCCAATTCCACACACCTTACCGTATCCCGAATATCCAAAAAGCCGCGAGTCTGACCGCCCTTGCCGTAAACTGTGAGAGGAAAACCAGTGGCAGCTTGGATACAGAAGCGGTTCAGCGCTGTACCAAAGACACCGTCATAGTCCAAGCGGTTAATCAGTAGCTCGTCCATGCCAGTTTCTTCTGTCAGAACCCCATACACCACCCCCTGATTCAAGTCGGTGGCGCGTAACCCCCAAACCTTGCAAGCGAAGTGGATGTTGTGGCTGTCGTGGACTTTGCTGAGGTGATAGAAACTTCCGGGCTGCTTTGGATAGGGTAAGGTATCCTTGCGCCCATTGTGCTCAATCGTGATATAGCCCTCTTCAATGTCAATATTGGGCGTCCCGTACTCGCCCATCGTCCCCAGCTTCACCAAATGGCAATCGGGGAAATCCTCCCGCATCGCATACAGAAGGTTCAGCGTGCCGACAACATTATTAACTTGGGTCAAAACCGCATGTTCACGGTCAATCATTGAGAAGGGGGCTGAACGCTGTTCGCCAAAGTGAACAATTGCCCCTGGCTCGAACTGATGTAACGCTTTAATGAGAAAATCGTAATCGGTGATGTCACCAACAAACAGGTCAATCGACTTGCCGGTGAGGTCGTGCCAGCGCTGGATGCGTTGCTGAATTGGTGCAATTGGAGTGAGGGTTTCGACGCCCAGTTGCAGATCCCAGTGACGGCGCACCAAGCTATCTATAATGCCGACTTCGTACCCTTTGTTAGATAGATAAAGCGCGGTTGCCCAACCGCAATAGCCATCACCACCAATAACCAGGACTTTCATACTTAACTCGATCGCTAAATTTTGCTTACCGATACTCGGTAAATGTATCAGGTTTGGGTACCCTCTAGGCCATTAATGTGTTGGGAATTACACCTCTAAGGTGACGTGAATTACTTTATAGTAATTTGTGGTTCTACCTAGATTATCGAGTTAAGAGGGACAAAGCTGGAAATTCTCAAGGGCGATCTGGAAAGCCGCCTCCATAATTTCTATCTGAAGGCGGAGAATGTCACTCAGCTTTCTATCTGGAGATGGAGAACGTCACTCAGCAGTTGCTAGTTCAGTGCTACCTCGAGTGCGGCGGCGAGTTAGAGTGTGGTAAAGCATTTGACCGATCGCTTCAATCAAATTGCCTTCCAATTCTTGGTACAACTTCGCGTTCGCTTTGAAGGCAGCGTTAGCTTCATCGACAATGCGTTCACAATAAGCAGCATCAAGAGGTAGTTCATTCAACGCCTGACGATATTGAGCTTTGAATGCCTTCTCGTCAGGAATATCGGCAAATTCATAGAAAGCAATCCCTTTTCCAGCCGGAAGGTTCATTGCCGTTTGGGCAATGCCTTTGAAAATTTGTCCGCCAGATAAATCACCGAGATAGCGGGTATAGGAGTGAGCGACTAACAATTCCGGTTCTTGTTCAGATAGTTCCCGGATGCGCTGCACATAGGCTTTACCCGCAGGCGAGAGTTGGATTTGCTCGCGCCAGTTGCCACCATAATAGTAAGCCAGGTCTTGCTCTAGAGCCTGTTTGCGATGGAGTTGAGGAAAATTAATTTTGGAGACAATCGGGTGGTTACGGTGCTTCTCTAGCTCCTCTTCCATGGCTGAGTAGATGAAGTAGAAGTTAGCTACGAGCTTCCGGTAGGAATTTTTCTCTACCACTCCTTTTAAAAAGCACTTGACGAAACCGACATTCTCTGCAAGGGTGTGGGCTTTTTTTGTCCCTACACGCAATTGGGTTGCTAGATTGCTGCTCATGCTAAATTTATCAACTTCAAAAGGTCAACGGATGGAGCACCAAACCCTCTCCAATGGAATTCTGGGGAACCATACAAACTAAGTCCTCCTGCGCGGACTAACCAAGAATTAAGGATTTTGTAACCTGCTCAAGGCAGGTTACCCTGCGGGAAGCCGCTCCGCGTCTATGTTTGTATAGCTGCGGTTTGAACCGCCCGGTGCAAGGTATGAGTTACCAACAGCGTTTCAGATGGCGCTAAAGCTAGAGTAGGATTAGTTCCCTAGCTGTGCCTAGTCCTCGATCGGGTACACTTTGCTTTCCAACAATGGCTAATTCTCTGCAAGCTATCTTTCATGCGATCGCCTCTGCCCGTGATGAGCGCGAACTCCGACTAGCTGTAATGGAACGAGTTGGGGCGCATTTCGGCGTACAACATTGGGGAATCTATCTCCTCAATGACCAATTCCGTCGTGCGGAGGTTGATGTTCAAGGTATCCTTGACGTGGATGTCTGTGTAGAGCACAATCCAGTCTCTCGCTACGTGATGGAGCGTCATGCTCCAGCTCATGAGCAATTAATTTTACCATCGGGAGGATGGAAAGATATTTGTTCGCGTCATGATCACGAACATGTGATGACTGGGCCGATTGTAAGCGATGGTCGTCTAGTTGGAACAGTTAACTTTACCCGCGCTAGCGGTACTCCCGCTTTTAATGCGAACGATTTAGCTGACTTGAGCGCCCTATGTCTGCATTTATCAGCTAAGTTTGCCACCCTAAAGACGAAACCAATGCTACTCAACTCCCCGTTAGCGAGTCGCCTGACACCCCGCGAATTAGAAATTGTTGAGCTAGTTGCAAGGGGATTAACCAATGCCGAAATCGGTGCA
>JAIUYC010000411.1 GCA_020216575.1 Coleofasciculus sp. S288
GGGCTACTCAATATAACCAAACTGCTGCAACCGAAGCCAATGCCGTACTTTACAATCAGGTGACGGCTGGTGTTTTTGGAGCCTTTAGTGGTTACGAAACCCTCTGCAAAGAACTAGATCTTGAAACTGATCAGGAACGATACCACATTCATGCCTTCCACATGATGGGTTACAAGACAAAAAAAGCTCTGCTAGGTGCAGCCTTTAATACGTCCATCCAAGGGAAGTCGTACAAAAAAGGAGTAGCACCTGGGCAAAAATCGAAGTTCTTCTCCTTTAACTGGCAAAGTTCGCCTTTATCAGCGTTTCAGGAATCCGCCTCGCGCTTCGTTACCAACAAAGTGCTGCTAAAGAACCAAGCCCACTGCTATTCTCAGTATTTGAGGGAGTTGGAAGAAAAAGGCGAACCAATTCCAGCTCAAACCACGGGTTTGTTAGGGCAATTAGCACCTCGACCTTTACTACAGTTCTTCACCTTAAACTGTGGAAGTTCGCCCTTTTTAGCGTGCCTGTTCTTCGTCACGCGCTTCATGGCGAACATGCTGATCAAAAATTACGAATACCGCTACTTCCAGTATTACCGGGAATTAGAAAAGAAAGGCGAGTTTCTCCCCGCCCCGCTCGCTGTCTCTCACTACCATCTCTTGGATGAAGCATTCCACACCACAACATCTCAGCTAATCGCTCAAGATTTGTACAAAGACTTCCCCAAAGCAACGGCTTACGAGAAATTCTTGGCTAATTGGACAATCTACAGAGCGCAAACGGTTGGTTTAAGTGGTCTTTCTGGTGGAATCCCTGCTATATTCCGAAACGATGACACGTTCATGCTCTCGTTTTACAGGCTGCTACAGTCTCCTGTATTTAGTATGTCTGACCAAGAAGCACTTCAGTGGCTAGAGAAGTGCATGTGTACCGAACACGAGGGTTTCCATTTAACTCTCAAATATCACCAACGCCTTCTGTTAGATCTCCGTCGGCTTTTCGAGCCTATTGACTACCTGTGGCCTGTCAACCGCGAACTGAGCGTAATGGCTTCAGGAGGCTCGATTGACAAGGCTATTCAAAATAACATCAAGGCTTTTGAGCCGTTCTCTAAGTCTGTCACTCAGAGTAATTAGTCTTCAATACTAAGCTGCGCTCAAAGATATTACTGGATCAGATTCATTAGTCCTCAGAGGATGTCTGAAAGGGAAGAAAAGTGATAGTCTGACGCAGTTTCAAGAGTTATTTCTCGTAAAGTATGGGAGGCGATCGCGCTGCGTGTACCAGCAAAGCGATCGCCAGTTTTGGAAGTAACCAACGAGCTTTTCAGGCATCCTCTCATACTAATTCGCTCTCAAAGATATCAGTCAATCAGAGGAATTAGTTCTACTCTTACGTTCTTAAAAGTATCACTTCCTGGATGAGCAGATGGAGAGAGGGTAAGCTGTAGTAATGCAACTCATTATCAGGGCAATCTAAGGAGAAAATCAGAGTGAATAACATCCAAGCTCAGGATAAAAATAGCCAATTTTGTGTCTTAAATGAAACTCAAGAAAAGGAACCTCTCAAAGTAATTAAAAATAACTATCGAAATAATATTAATTCTGACTATACGGAGAAAATAGAAGAATTAGACAAGGCCTTTAAATACAGTAGTAACAGCAATTATTACTGGAGCGCTCCAGAGCTTTCACTGCTTTACGGTACCCCACTCTACGAAGCCGCTTCTCCCTCCCAAAAGATAGCTCTCAATCATCTCTATTGGGTTTCACAGTACAACTTTACTGCTCTCGCTGAAACTGAGACAATTCATTACAACCAGATAACGGGCGGTTGTTTCTCTGCCATGGGGGGTGATTACGAAACAATTGCCCGCCAGTTGGAACATGAATCCGTTCAGGAGCGCAGCCACATTCATGCCTTTTACAAAGTTAATTACCAAACCATGAAAGCCTTGCTGGGCAAGCAAGCATTTATCAAGCCACTCAAAAATAAATTGGAGCAGCCAAGCTGGGTCAGCTCACAACTTCCGACTTATCAGTACAACACTCTACGCTTTTTGAGCAAGATGATGCTCAAAGGCAAAGAACAATACTATTCTCAGTATTTAAAGAAATTTGAAGAGGAAGACAAGCTCTCAAAGCTGAGCAATGGTTTTTTCCACGGACGAGGATTTATCCCTCAGTCCCTGTTACGGTTCTTTGCCTTGAACTGGGGAAGTTCACCGTTTTTGTCCAGTCAATACTACACTTTGCGCTACATGGGCAATATGCTTCTCAAGAATATAGAGTACAGCATCTATGCCTATTTCAAAAAATTGCAAAAGCAAGGTGAGTTTGTGCCAGTGCCAACAGCTATCTCTCACTACCACTTATTGGATGAAGCGTTTCACACGACTACTTCCCTATTTCTCGCTAGAGATGTATACAAACTTCTACCCAAACCCACAGCCTATGAGAAAATCGTGGTGAATCTGGCAATATACCTAATTCAAACTAACAATTTTAATGGGCTTTCTGGAGTAGTCAATAAGCGTTGTTTTAAAGATGATCGCTCTTTGATGGCAGATATTTTCAAGCTGCTACAGAGTCCTCTATTTGGTATGTCTACCCAAGAAGCACTCCATTGGATGGAGAAATGTTTCTGTCACGAACACGAAGGGTATCATCTGTCAGCTAAATCTTACCAGCGCCTCCTGTCAGAGTTACGTCGGTTTGGCGATAATCTCGACTACTTATGGCCGATTAACCGCGAAATGCGCGTCATGGCTTCAGGAGGCTCGATTGACCAAGCCATCAAAAATAACATCAAGACGTTTAAAGACTTCTCCAGCTCCGTTGCCCATGCCTAATAGGCTCCTTCGAGGAATTCAACGTTTGAATCGATTTTGAAAACGCCCGCAGATTGGCTGGCACGTTAGCAGAAATACTTGCAGTTAGAGGATTGAAAGTGGAACCTATAGCAATTATCGGTATTGGTTGTCGTTTGCCCGGAGCTAAAGATCCCGAATCCTTCTGGCAGCTTTTGCGGAACGGTGTGGATGCCATCACGGAGGTGCCAAAAGATCGATGGGATATTGACGCCTTTTACGACCCGGAACCTGGTAAACCTGGAAAAATGAGCACCCGTTGGGGTGGCTTTCTGGAGCGGGTGGATCAATTCGACCCTAGCTTCTTCGGGATTTCCCCCCGTGAGGTAGAGCGAATGGACCCCCAGCAACGGCTGGTTTTGGAAGTAGCCTGGGAAGCCCTAGAAAACGCTGGACTCGCACCCGATAAACTGAGTGGCAGTCAGACCGGGGTTTTCATCGGAATCGGCAATTACGACTATTGCAGGTTGCTTGCCAAAGATATAACCCGTGCCAACGCTTACGATGGCACAGGCAACACCCTCTCCATTACTGCCAATCGCCTCTCGTACATTCTGAATCTGCGCGGACCGAGTGTGGTGGTAGAGACGGCTTGCTCTTCGTCTCTGGTGGCGTTACATTTTGCCTGCCGGAGTTTGCTCCAGGGGGAGTCTAATGCCTGTCTGGTCGGTGGGGTCAGCCTGATGGTGGTTCCGGAGACGACCATCACTTACTCTCACGCTCGGATGATGGCACCTGACGGTCGCTGTAAGACGTTTGATGCCAGTGCGGATGGGTATGTCCGGGGAGAAGGGTGCGGGATTGTCGTCCTCAAGCGCTTCTCGGATGCGCTCAGAGATGGGGATAATATATTGGCGATCATCAGAGGTTCAGCAGTTAACCAAGATGGTCTGAGTAACGGACTCACAGCTCCCAATGGACCATCTCAGCAGGCGGTCATCCGTCAGTCCCTGAAAAATGCTGGAGTGACACCGGCACAGATTAGCTATATTGAAGCTCACGGCACTGGCACATCTCTAGGAGATCCAATTGAATTTAAATCCCTAAAAGCCGTGCTGATGCAGGGTCGCGAACAAAACGAGACCTGTTGGCTGGGTTCAGTTAAGACCAATATCGGTCATTTGGAAGCGGCTGCTGGGATAACTGGCGTCATCAAGGTTGCACTTGCCCTTCATCATAAGGAAATCCCCCCCCACCTGCACCTGAAGCAACTAAATCCTTTAATTTCGTTGGAAGGAACGACCTTTTCCATTCCAACCGAGTGCCAACCTTGGTCTGTTGAGCGCCGCTTAGCTGGGATAAGCGCGTTTGGTTTCGGAGGCACGAATTGTCACGTAATTTTGGAAGAAGCGCCCGTACAAAAGGCAGGGGGAGCAGGGGGAGCAGAGGAAGCAGGGGGAGAAGACAATACTTCCTCAGCTGTCCTTGAGGACAATCCAAAATCCAAAATCGTTCGACTGCCCTTCGGCAAGCTCAGGAACCGCGCTCACGCCGAAGTCCAAAATCCAAAATTTATAGAGCGTCCTTTCCACATTCTTACCCTTTCGGCAAAAAATGAGAAAGCTCTAGAAGAACTGGCACAGCGCTATGCAGCTTTCTTAGCGGCTCATCCTGATGCATCTTTGGCGGATGTTTGCTTTACTGCCAATACGGGGCGATCGCATTTTGACCACCGCCTTGCTGTCGTCGCTGAATCGACCACACAGTTGCGGGAACAACTGGAGGCTTTCGCCACGGGGAAAGAGACTGCTGGACTGGTAAGCGGTCAACTCACCAGTAAGAAGCGCCCGAAGATAGCCTTTTTATTCACAGGCCAGGGTTCTCAGTACGCAGGCATGGGACGGCAACTCTACGAAACCCAACCTGTCTTCCGCCAAGCCCTCGATTGCTGTGACGAAATTCTGCGTTCTTATTTAGAACAACCCCTGCTATCGGTTCTGTATCCCGAAGCAGGAGAAAACTCACCGCTAGATGAAACCGCTTACACTCAACCCGCTTTATTTGCCCTAGAGTATGCCCTAGCTCAGTTATGGAAATCCTGGGGCATAGAACCCACAATCGTTATGGGTCATAGTGTAGGGGAATATGCCGCCGCTTGTGTAGCTGGAGTATTTAGCCTCGAAGATGGTCTGAAATTGATTGCTGAACGCGCCCGTTTAATGCAAGCTCTGCCTCAAGATGGTGAGATGGTGGCGGTGTTTGCCAGCGAGAGCAAGGTGCAAGACGTCATTCAACCCTATGCCCAAGAGCTTTC
>JAIUYC010000412.1 GCA_020216575.1 Coleofasciculus sp. S288
CTGCTCAGTATCTTCGGGTGACGTCTGCATTTCAATTAAGAATGAACCCGGATTGCGTCCAGCTTGAAAATAGCTGTAGATTCCATAGGTCAATCCAAGCCTGTCGCGAATTTCAGAACCCAAGCGGCTAGTTAAGGTATCGCCCCCTAAAATTTGATTCAGTACCACTGCCGCATAGTAGCGAGGGTCTTTACGAGCGATACTGGGGAAACCGATGTAGGTAATCGACTGGGTTTTATTCGGGATAACTGGATGCAAGCAGGCGACGGTTGTCGGGAGTGGGACTGGAGGATATTTGAGAGTAGGCGGTACTCCTGTAGCTTGCCAGACGCCGAAATGAGATTCCAGTAGCGATCGCACCTGTTGAGGCTCAAAGTCTCCCACCAAGGCAAGCACTGTCGTATCCGGTCGGTAATGTCGCACTTGAAAGCGTTGGAGATCATCGCGGGTAATCCGTTTCAGACTTTTTTGCGTGGGAAAAACCTGGAATGGATGCCCTTGTGGGTAAATTGTCTCTTGAAGCGTCCGGTAGGCAAGTTGCTCCGGTGTATCCCAATATTCTTTCAGAGCGATTAAAGCCTGTTTTCGCTTCAGTTCTAACTCATTGTCAGGGAAGGTTGCGTTTTGCAGCACATCCGCCAGAATCTCAATTAAAATTGGCAGATCCGCTGCCAAACTTCTGCCCTCAATATCAACACTTTCCCGGAACGAGCGAAAGGTCAAGCTAGCCCCGCGATTTGCCAACGTTTGGGCGAGGGTGAGCGCATTCTTCATTGTTGTACCACTCATCAAGCTTTCTGCTGTAAGGCTAGCAAGACCGGCAAGGGCGGGTGGATCGAATTCATTCCCTGCACGAATCTGTCCACTTAGCGTCACAGTTGGGGTGCTGTGGTCAGGAAGTAACAACACGACCAGTCCATTTTTTAAGGTAATTTTTTCGGGTAATGGCTGTGTGTTGTTATCAAAGCTGTTTGTCTCCCCTAGTGGTAAATAATCGGCTACATTGACTGAAACGAACGGTGTCTCAGCGCCAAATTGCTCGGGAGTTGGAGGAATGTCCCGTTGGGGTTGTGCATCTACTGGCGTCTGAGACGGATACACCGTCGGCTCAAAAAAGCCTACAGTGCGCATTGCGGGGTTGAAGTAGTCAATGGCAACTCGCTGAACGTCAGCCGTGCTGACTTGCTCAATTGCTGTCAGGTAGCGATCGCTATAGCGATAATCGCCTGCTGTTGTTTCGTCACTCCCCAACTGCATCCCTTGACTGGTGATATCTCGATTTCGCAGAAACACAGACGCTCGTAGCTGTGCCTTCGCCCGGTTTAGTTCCGCTCCCGTAATCCCTTGGGTTTGAATCTGAGCCAGGGTTTTCTGGATGACTTGGTCAATTTGACTGAGTTCTGTTCCTGGAGAAGCTGTTGCATAGAGCTTATACCAACCGAGTTCCCTCAATGAAGCTATATAACTATTGAGTTCGCTAACAAGACCTGAAGCCACAAGCGACTCGTACAATCGTGCGCTCCGCCCCTCTGCCAGAATGAAGTGCAGTACATCCAACGCCGGAACATCCGGATGATTGACCGCAGGTAACGGGTAAACGACTTCCAGCAACGCCGCACTCCCCGGTTCTCGCAAGATAACAGGTGAGCGTTTAAACTCTTCCCCTGACTGAAGTACGGGAGATTTCGAGGGCATAGAAAATAGGGAATAGGAAGTAACTTGTCTGTCTATGCCCTTTTCCCTTCGCCCTAAAGTGCCGATTTTTGCAAGAGGATTCTCGCTCTCCCTCTCCCTTGCTTCCCCTCTCTTCGTCAAAGACAACTGACCAAAGATTTGTTCAACGGCTTGAAGTATTCGCTCTGCTTGGAAGTCACCGACGATGATTAACACAGCATTATCGGGACGATAGTAGTTTTGGTAGTAGTCCTGAACCTGCTCAACCGTTAACCGCTCAACATCCGCCTGAGTTCCACCGACCGGCATTCCATAGCTTTGGCTGGGAAATACGGTTTGCATCACTGCACGGTTGAGTCGATAGCCGGAGCTATTTTCGTACCCCAACAGTTCAGAAATCACCACCTGTTTCTCACTGCTCAAGTGGGATTGATTAATTAATGCTTTTTGCATGCGATCGGCTTCCAGAACCAAGAGTGCATAAAGCTTGTCCCGTTGTGCCGTGTTAAAGTATGCCGTTTGGTCATAGCTCGTGAACGCATTAGATACGCTCCCTAAGGCACTGAACAGTTGTCCAAATTGAATTGGGCGATTGGTAGTCCCCTTGAACAACATGTGTTCCAACTGGTGAGAAATTCCGTTCACTCCAGGATGCTCATTGCGCGAACCGACGCCATACCAGACTTGCACGCTTACGACCGGTGCTGTATGCACTTCTTTGATCAAAACAGTTAAGCCATTGTCCAGCACTGTCTTGCGAACTCCCTGGCTCAAGGTGGAGGCACTTTTCACCGGGGGCGAGGGCTGAGGCGCCGGAGGTTGAGAAGTCGTGTTAGTTGTCTGAGTAGAAATTGCCTGACCGGAATACAACAAGACTCCACTCAGGCACAGACCAAACAGCAATGCAAAAAAACGATATCGACGCAAGGTAGTTTACGAAGCTATGTGAACTCATCTTGAAAAAAGGTATGAATTTGAAAAGCATCATTCTACTGAATTAGCTGTATCATTTCATACCAAGATAGTATTTTAAGTTAATCAAAGTGGTTTTAATAATTAACCTGACATAGGTTTTCACCCGATCAGGTGAAGCGTTTTGTCAGAAGATGTGATTTAGATCAGGCACTACTGTGCTTCAATCTGCTAAGGCAGTGACGATAGGTGGTAGGTGGTAGGTGATAGGTGTTAGAAATCTTGCTGGCATCCCACTAAGCACTAACCATGAACCATGAACCATGAACCATGAACGTAAAATCCCCCGGAACGCGAGTCGGGGGATGAGCTTAATGGATAGTGTTGAAGAAGGGGAGAATTGGAGGAAGTCGAGTACTTTAGCGCGTCCTCTCATCCACTGTCCGGTTTTCTGATGATTAGCTCGACGCTTTAGTCCTCACTTCCTCCACTTCTTCCCAAAACCCGCAGGAATTCTAGGGGTAGTCCGTCAGCATCGGCAATGAAAGCCACTTCGTAAACGAGATCGCTAATAATTTGTTGGGTGGGTTCTAACAGAACCTTAAGCGGCTGTAACTGCTCCGGGTTTTGAGCTGATGCCTCAGTAAACTTTTGTTGCAGGGACGCTAACCAGGTTGGCAGGTCAGTTGCGGTATCTGTAAGGTCAAACGATAAATGGTAGTAGCCAACGTAATGTTCATCGCCAAACGCATCGGGTGCGGGGCGGGGTTGGGGGATTTGGATGAGTTCAATTCGTCCTCCGAGTCCCTCCATCCAGCAAGCAAGGGTGATCCCCGCCGTGAAGCGATCGCAAACCGTAAAGCCCAACTGTTCGTAAAAGGCGATCGCACGATGAATATTCGCCGTCCGAATCGAAGCGTGATGCATGGAGGTGAAGAACTAGGGACTGGGGAGTAGGGACTAAGGATTAAGGAACCACGGATTAGGGCATATTCTCATTCTCTTCCCTAGATCTTACTCAAATAGCCGGAAGTAAGGATAACGGACAGGAACACCGGGTTCTTTTTCCAAATCAAAATTGATCACTTCCCAGCAAGGCTCCTCTTCAGGATTTGGACTAAATTCTACCGGCAAACCATAAAGTCTGGGTTTAGCTGGCTCTGATTGTCCTCGCCAAGGCGTGCTGCGCTCCAAGTAAGCGCTCACTAACTCCTTATAACGGCTAGCAATAATCACCCGCGTCGCCCGATACCCTTGAGTATAGAGACGGTCTAACGCTTCATGAATCTCAAAGCGAATTCCATCAGGATGTGTGTGCTGCCTATACCACTCATCATTCCACCGACGCCAGTGACGCCCAGATTGTAAATGAATCAGTTCGCCCGACTTTGGATCTGCCTCGAAGGCACCATGACGCGGACAGAGATAAGTGTCCGTCAGCGTTAAGGCGGGGATCGTCTGGCGGCAGTGAGGACACTGAATCTCTGGACCAAATATGGGGTACTGTAAACCTGAATTGATCATCAAGTTATTATCAATGTCTTTCCCATTTGTGTTAGGGGTAGTGGATTTATTATATCTAGGGATACGTCTCCTTCAGTGATATTTCCGAGCTTTCCTTTAAGGAATTAATTTAAATCGTGAGTTATCTCAATCCGCAATTGTCTTCACCCACATCGTATTGGTCTCCTCCTGACCTCTCTCAAGCTGCTTTTGTCGCCCCAAATGCTGTGGTCATTGGTCAGGTTGTGGTCGCTCCTGGAGCCAGCATCTGGTATGGTGCCGTTGTGCGGGGAGATGTTGAGCGCATCGAAATTGGGGAGCGAACGAATATTCAAGATGGTGTCATTTTACATGGTGACCCTGGTAAACCAACAATTCTCGAAGACCATGTCACAGTGGGGCATCGTGCCGTGGTTCATTCAGCTTACATCGAACGGGGTAGCTTGATTGGGATTGGGGCTGTGGTACTAGACGGTGTTCGCGTCGGACATGGCAGCATTGTTGGTGCTGGTGCTGTAGTCAGTAAGGACGTGCCTCCCATGTCCTTAGTCGTCGGGGTTCCTGCCAAACAGTTGCGGGATATCTCACAAGCCGAGGCGGCTGAATTGATTGAACATGCGCGACGCTACGAAAAGCTGGCTTTAGTCCATGCTGGACGAGGAACTGATTTGGGGTTCCCCGCACCTGACTAAATTTATCCTGCCCAAAGGTATTAAAGTTGTGTGGCAAATCAACGCAATTTGCCTAACAATATAAAAATGAGAAAAGTTCAAAAAAATTCAAGCGTTAAGAGGAACTCAGGTCATGGACATTGATTGGCGTATTCTAATTGTTTTATCTCCTGTGCTGCTGGCAGGCGCCTGGGCAGTCTTTAATATCGGTGCCATCGCTTTGAGACAAGTTCAGGCATTCCTGAGTAAGTCCTAAACAGCACTGAGTCTAACGGATGCATAAGCCAGCTAGTTCCGATTCTCAACGGATAGCTGGCTTGCTTGTTCAGATGCTCAGTTCGCAC
>JAIUYC010000413.1 GCA_020216575.1 Coleofasciculus sp. S288
AGTTCTACTTGCTGCAACAGACTGAAAGGTTGAGTTTCAAGTTCGTTATAACTAAAATCAGGATTTCTCCAAATCTTCTCTTCAAGCTCGCTTTGAGTTTTCAGGCTACTAATTTTTTGTTTAAACTGAGCAAAAACGCTAGAAATCCGTTTTTGGGATAACCATTGGCTATAGAAAGGCTTACTCGCTTCTGAGGGTAACGTTTGGAAAAATTCGGGTGAAATTTCTTCTACATCCAAGTTTTCATCAGACGATAAGCGATCTAAACCATTAACATCGAGTAAAAAGCGATGAAGTCGCAGGAGACGGTCGTAGAATTGACTGCGTACCTGATTATTGTCCTTAGTTTGTGCTAAAAAATTATAGAAAGAGTCACTGATTAGCTGATCGCTTAAGAGTTGATTCAACGCTTCTCGAATCACTTCTAGAAGTTTGATTTGACGCGATATAGCTTGCGAAAGTAAGCTAATCTTCGTATACTCTTTTGGATTTTGTTCCGTCTCTAAGCGATGACAGAGGGTTTGGAGAAGATAAAAGTGCTTTCTTAACGCATATTCAACATCTAAGTCACGAGTCTGTTTTGCGAAAGCTTGCCGAATTTGTTCGCGTTTTACCTCTTCTTTCTCTCCTGTAACTTGTTCAGTTAAGAGGTTGGCAGCCTTTTCCAAATAGTCCTGCTTCTCTGGATCAATTCTAAAGTCCTGCTCCATTCTCAACACCAGAGGCAGTACGCGATCGCGTAAGCTAATTAGGCGACTTCGCAGATAAATTGTCTCTTTAATATCAATGGCATCTGAAATTGTATTCGTTGAATCTTCGGGTGTTTGTGCATCAGCAAGAAGAGATTTATAGCGGTTAACTTTCTCGTTATGACCTTTGATTGATTCTAAATCGTTCCCAATACTTTCATACATCGGTATCCCGACTAAAGAGTCCTGGATGATTTGCAAGGTATTAGGTTTAGGCATTTTCCTAAATGTGTCGCTATCCGCAAAGCGATCGGGACTTGGATCGATATAAAATAATTTGCGATCGACCGGACGACTAGCAGTGCGGTAATACATCTCCTTAATCGTGTAACTAAAGGGACGATTATCCAACACACCACCGTCTACAAAGTACAATTTATACCCTTCTGGGGGTGGTTCTTTGGCTAACTCGCGCCTTTCTAGTTGTCCCCATTCAACAAGCTGTTGTTCTATTTTGTTTTTTCCTTGCAATTCCACATCAACGACAGGAAAAGCAACAGGAAAACACGAGGTAATTCGACACAGAGTAGCAAGACTTTGATACGTTTCCTCAGCTGTTAGATTGAGAGTAGAACGGCTACTTTCTGGAGCGAACGGTTCCTTGCGCCCTCGACGGTGTTTGAGCTGAAATACAGCACGGTGATCTTTAATTTCAATCACAGATTTAGTATCATCAAAAACCTTATAGATTCGCCCAAAAACATCAGTTCCCGTAACAAATAAGTCAAGTTCGTTAAACTCCGATACCCATTCTCCATCTGGAGCATAGTCCCTATTGTTATAGGCTTTCTCAAATGCTTCTTTGAGCTGGGTTTGATAGTAACCTTCTCCATTCAAAATAGACTCAAATTTGGTTTTCTCGGAACTGGGAGTGCGCAGGAGCTTAAAAATATCGCCACTTTCCCGCCAAATTTCGGCAAAGTTTGCAAAATCAACAATTTTTTTTGAATGGCTGTTAGCTAGAGCAAAACTCAGAAGAACGCCATTAATTCCACCTGCCGATGTTCCGGATACAATATCGACAACGATATCGGAATCGGTAAGTGCCTTTAGAAGCTTATAAATGCCCCGACCTCGTACAGCATTATAAAATTCACGGCAGACACCGTTCATGTAAATTGCTAAAGCAACTCCACCATAAACAACTAATCCCAAGCGAGTTTCTCGACGAAAGGTAGGTTTTTTAACGTTGGAGTCAACCATTAATTTGCTCTCCTGTTATTACGAAAGATAGTTTCTTGCCTATCAGTTCCAAGGCTTACGTCCAAGGCAACGGCTCAAAAAACAAGCTTTTCCAATTGCGCGAAGCCAAATCGAGAAACTGTTTAGGTGTGAATTAGAAAAGTAGATAGGTTGGCCTGAATGCTCAGAATGATGCTGTTGTCTCAAGCGATATTATAGCCATCCTAAATCATCTGCGAGATTGGCTTTTTTAACAAATCGCGGAGCCACGGAGTCCGTACAGCAAAGAAAGAGAGGTTCTCATGAATCATTGTAGGTACGGAAGAGCCATAATTCTTAAGGCGAAGAGGTTCAATGCCCCTTCGCCTGGCTGCGTTTCATTTCGACGCCCAAGCGGCTCAGCGTTAACTAGCCACCGCTAATTTTTGCCTTATAGCCTAGCTGTATCAGAATTTCTACAAGCTTCTGGGCATGGTCGCCTTGAATTTCCAAGGTATCATCCTTGAGTGTGCCACCACTGCCACATTGGGTTTTAAGCTGTTTCAGTAACTTGGTTAACGTTTCTGGCGTGACTTGAAAACCGCTGATTACCGTTACCGTCTTTCCCTTACGTCCCTTACGTGACGCCTGTACTCTCAAATTTTGCTGATTGGGAGGAAGTTCCTGTCTGGGACGTTCGACAGCCGCTGGCTTGCTGCCAGGGCCAAACTCACTGTAGACGACGCGATTCTCAGAGGATGTGGAGTTAGAAGCCTTTTTTGATTTTGATGAAGCCATGCCCTTAATTGCTCTATCAGTCGTTTCTCTTACAGCTTAGAGCAGCTTTGAGATAGACAAGTTTTGTCTGGCACGATTTGCTTCGTTCTGCCATTCGCCTGCGGCATCGTTAGAGAAAGCACCATTAATTCGTTCTGCCATTCGCCTGCGGCATCGTTAGAGAAAGCACCATTAAGTAGGTCGCCATTAATATTTGTCGTTGAGACAAGGCAGAGGGCAGTGGTTCGACAGGCTCACCAATCGGGCAGAGGGCAGAGGATTTTGTTCTCTTAATATTTGTTAAGATATCCTCATTTATTTGTGCCTACCTACTTAGCACAGTGATCGCCCCAACTTACTTTAGAAAAGTATAGCATGGGCGAAACACCTATACTCAAATTAAATTGATAGAGTGATTATTCTCAACTAGGCTTGCTGCCACATTTGCTGAATTTTGCCCGGTAAAAAGCTAGCAATTTCCTCAACTCGTTCCGGTGATAATTCCTGTTTAGTTGCACAAAAGATTGCCTGGACAACTGTTTCTGGAGAGACTCCTTCTGGTAAATCAGTTTCTTGACGAATCATATACAGGAAGGTATCGGCATCTACCTGAAGAGGAGCATCAAGGCGACTGAGAAAGCCAGCAACAGGATTGGTATCTTTCCAAAGATCGGCTATTTCTCTAGTCGGCACTTCAGGGGCTGTCGGTACAAGGTTTTTGTGAGTATCTCTTCTCCGCAATTCTGCGTCAACTCGGTCAGCGGCTTCGGTAGTCATTAAGTCGCGCATCGCACGGAATACCACCTCAGTCACGTCTTTGGCTTTGTTAATATTCTCCAGGTGACCGTTGAGTTGAACTTTGTCTAAAAAGGACGTATCGGTTTTCATAAGACTCTCCTAACTTTGACTTCACTTTCAAGACGCTATTGTGCCGTTAAATTAACATATAACATACATTCTAGTTAAGAATTGTTAGTCGTTAGTGAAGAAAGATGGCTAAAATGCTTCCACTCTAATGATTGGCAACAAACCACTTCTTTGAAGAACTAACAACTAACAACTTGCAAAGAGCCTAATAATTAGAGGCGTGATAGTTGGCTAGTGCAGCTTGGCGGAAATAAATACCAGCTTCCAAGTGGTTAAACACCTTACGCTCAAAGAACTTTTGACTTCTAAGGGAGCGGTACTAGGCTTGTTCCCACAGTTGTCGAATTTTATCGGGCAGAAATCCAGCAATTTCCCGAATCCGTTCCTCTGACAACTCATCTTTTGTTGCTGAGAAAACGGCTTTAACAACTGTTTCGGGTTCTACTCCGGGCTGTAAACTAGCTTCTTGCTGAATCCGGAATAGGAACGTGTCTGATTTGATAATCAGGGGTGGACGAATTCGGCTTAAGAAAGCGACAAGAGGATTTGTATCTTTCCAAAGATCTGCGATTTCGTTTTGCAGGGCTTTATCTTTTGTCGGTTCTGCCGGTTCGTGCAGTTCTGATGCCACTCGGTCAGACGCTTCGGTTGTCATCATGTCCCGCATAGTGCGGAAGACGACCTCTGTGATGTCTCTGGCATCGAAGATATCTCCTAGATTGCCCTTGTACATCACCTTTTCCAAGAATGGCATATCTTTGGTGGCAATGGGAACCACTGGCCCTTCCCGAAGTGACTGGGGGGGATTCGCCTCCATCTTTTCGAGCATTTTGCGACCTTTTTCGGTCAGCTTGGCTCGTTTAAACTCAATCAAGTGAGGCAGGGGACCATCGGGGGCGCCATAGGTATTGGCGATGCGGGCATCGAACTCTTTCGGGTTAGCGGCGTCTGGGACATCTTCCTGGTTAGCGTAGGCATTGCCGCTAAATTCAGCTTCGATGTACTGCTTTTGATTTAAATAATCGAGGTGACCCAAGATATCGGATTCTGAAAGAGAGCGACCCGCAAAGTCGGATTCTGTAAAAGTAACGGGATGCATCCCTTGTCCATCAGTTTCGTCAATCTTTTTAAGCATGATGTAGGCGACATCTTCTCTTAGACCGATGGGCATAATCTTCTCCTAAACCTGTCCTAACTTCGAGATACAGTGGTAATGGCTGGAACAGCAGTGCAATGGTTCATCTCACAATTGACCAAGCACGCTACAGCCGTACCGAGAACCCAATTCCCGGTGCAGCTTGTAACTGAATGTTGCTGTGTGTTCCAGCTTCTTACCTAAAACCTTATGCTCCCTGCTATGGCTGTGCATCTGTCACAGGAGGCAGATAAGAGGTGTATATTTGGTAGCAATTTTTTGTAAAATCTTGTTGCTAAGGTGGAGGCGATCGCAATGGGCTGGCTGGAGCGTTGGAAACAGCAACTTAATCCTACAGACCAACAAGATGCCTTAAACTTTCTCAAACGGTTGTCTGGCTATGAGGAGTTGAGG
>JAIUYC010000414.1 GCA_020216575.1 Coleofasciculus sp. S288
GCTCTTGAAGATGAATCTGGTAACAAGCGCTTGGTCGCCTATGTGGTGTCTGAGAGGGAATCAGCTCTCACAGAGGGTGACTTACGCCGTTTTGTACAGGAAAAGCTGCCTAACTATATGGTGCCGTCAGCCTTTATGCGGCTTGATTCCCTACCCTTGACCCCCAACGGTAAGGTAGACCGTCGAGCACTACCTGTTCCTGATCAGACGGGGTTTGCTCTCGAAAAAGTCTACACAGCACCACGTACACCCCTTGAGGAGCAGCTAGCACAAATTTTTGCTCAAGTGCTTGGGGTCGAGCAAGTCAGCATCCATGATAATTTCTTTAGTTTGGGTGGGCATTCTTTGCTGATTGCTCAGCTCGTTTTCCGAGTGCGACAAACATTCCAAGTGGAACTTCCTTTGCGTAGTTTGTTTGAGTTGCCTACGGTAGCAAGCTTGGCCGAGAGGATTGAGATAGCTTACCAGACAGGAGATGCCACTATTGATCCAAAAACGGTTGTCGATCTAAATGCTGAAGCTGTTCTTGACGCTACGATTCGTCCTGGGGTTATCTCGATTGAACGTGCTGAGCCTACCTGTATCTTTCTAACTGGAGCCACAGGCTTTGTCGGCGCTTTTTTACTGAGTGAACTCTTACAACAAACTCAAGCCGATCTCTATTGTTTGGTTCGTTCTTCTAATGCGGAGGAAGGCAAAAAAAGAATCCGGAGCAGCCTTGAATCTTATTTACTTTGGGACGAATCTCTCAGCCCCAGAATTATTCCCGTTGTAGGAGACCTATCTCAGCCTCTTTTGGGACTTTCCGAGGAACAATTCCAAGATTTGGCAAGCCAAGTTAACGTCATTTATCACAATGGGGCGTGGGTTCATCATACTTCTCCCTACTTCACACTCAAAGCTACGAATGTTCTAGGCACTCAGGAAGTCTTGAGATTGGCAAGTCAAACTCAAGTGAAGCCCGTGCATTTCATTTCTACTACTGGCGTTTTCTCCTCAACGGGTCATTCAGGAGTTAAAGTCGTTCGAGAACAGGACAGCCTCGATGATTACTCAATACCATCAGGGGGTTATGCTCAGAGTAAATGGGTCGCTGAAAAGCTCTTAAGAATTGCTAGCGATCGCAGGATTCCCGTTTGTATTTATAGACTAGGACGTGTATCAGGACATAGCCAAACGGGTGTCTTTAATCAAAATGACTTCTTATACAGACTGATAGTAGGCTGTATTCAACTTGGCAGTGTGCCAGAGGAAGAGATGATTCAGGACATGGCTCCTGTGGATTATATCAGCAGAGCTATTGTCCATTTATCAAGGCAGGAAAAATCTTTAGGAAAAGCTTTTCACTTTGTGAATTCTCAGCCTTTCCACTCAGGTATGCTGATTAACTTGATTCGCTCGTTTGGTTATCCACTTCAACAAATTTCGTATGACCAGTGGCAAACCAAGTTGCTCAATATTGCTGAAAATGTTCCAAACCATGCATTGTATCCACTAGTCCCCTTTTTCACAGCCAAAAAATCTGAAAGAAAAATCTCTGAATTAATAGAGTTAAAGTTCGACTGCCAAAATACAATCGATGGGCTTGCAGGTACTCCTGTCATCTGCCCAGGGATAGATGAGCAGTTACTTAGTACCTACTTTTTATATCTTGTTCGCAATGGATTTCTGGGTGATGTTGAGTTAAAAATCTAGTTTTTATTTCACCCAAAAACTAAGCAAGTAAGATTCATGGAGAGATTCAAATAATTCTCTCCGAATAAAAAGTAGCATCCTAATTTGCCAACTCACTACTAATCATTAAAGGCTTACTATGTTCCTAACAGAAGAGCAAATAACAACCTATAAAAATAACGGTTTTGTCTTGCTGGATGAATATTTTTCGCGAACTGAAATTGAGCTTATGAAAGCAGAGCTACCTGCTCTCTTTGCAGAAGAGACCTCAAAGAGAGTTCTTGAAGAAGAAGGAAACACTGTGCGTTCAGTTCATGGCTCACATACTACTAATGAGGTTTTTCGACGGCTATCGCGACATCCACGGCTTGTTTTACCTGCTATGCATATTCTTGGCAGTAAAGTATACGTTTACCAATTTAAAATCAATGCAAAAGCGGCATTTAGTGGTGATGTTTGGGAATGGCATCAAGACTATATTTTTTGGAAAAAAGAGGACGGTTTGCAAACACCACGAGTGACCAATGCTCTTGTTTTTTTAGATGAAATGAATGAATTGAATGGATCTTTGTTTTTTATGGTTGGTTCACATAAAGAAGGAATGATTGAAGTCAAAGCTCGGAATTTCAAGGAGATTAGTGGAGAATCAAAAGTTAATGACTCTTCATGGAAATCAAGTTTTACGGCAAAACTTAAATACTCTCTTAATCAAAAAATGATTGCCGATCTGGCATTGAAATATAAAATTGTTTCGATCAAAGCCTTGCCTGGATCTGTGCTATTTTTTGATAGCAATATTGTTCATTCCTCACCAAACAACATATCCCCTTTTGATCGTTCGGTTGTGATTGTTACGTTCAATAGTATTGAAAATATTCCCTCTACAGTTGACAATCCACGACCCGACTTTCTTGTTAGTCGTGATTTTCGACCGATAGAACCTCTTTCAGATAACGCTTTGTTGATACAAAGTGTTTCATAGCACCCAGCTTTGTAAGCTTTGTTTTCTGCGATTGTTTAATTTCAGTACTTCTTTGTATAGATTTAGGGAAAGTTTTGATGCCTTCAGTTAATCAATCTTCTAAACGCTATTCCAACTACGATCCTTTGGCGCGGATATACAACCATTCTTGGGCTCCGCCTTACTGTAAGCAATTCCTGACACCTTTAGACCAATTATTGCTCCAGAATCTACCCAAAGGAGCGCAAATTCTTGACCTATGTTGTGGTACAGGACAGGTAGCAGGACAGCTACTCATAGAAGGGTATCAAGTGACTGGACTTGATGGCTCTGAGGCAATGTTGCACTATGCTCGTGAAAATGCGCCGAAGGGTGAATTTATCTTGGGAGACGCACGCTGTTTTAATTTACCATCTACTTTCCATGCCGTTATCTCGACCAATGCTTCCCTTAATCATGTCATGAGTCTTGAAGAACTCCAAGGCGTCTTTCGCAATGTTTATACAGCACTAAGGGATAAGGGAATGTTTCTTTTAAGCATCTTTCTAGAAGAACATTTTTATTCAGATGCCTGGAAAGGCAACCTGACTGGAGGCGAGATTAAAGAAGAGTATGCCTGGGCTATTCAACAAAGCTATAATCTAGAAGAAAAAATAGGTGTTTTTAAAGTTACTATATTTCAATTATTAGAGGGAAACTGGCAGCGTTCAGACATTAGTTATCAGTACAAAGCTTATTCTAGAACTGAAGTAAAGTCTGCTTTAGAGTATGCAGGATTCACCGAAGTTAGTATTTATGATGCAAAAGGTAATTTGGCGGAAATTGATTATGAGGGAGATGCCATATTTGTTTGTCACAAAACTTAAAATTAGCTTCAATTCTAAACTAGACTACAAATTTTGCAGAATGACCCAAGCTTTGGTTTAAATTGACGGAGACGATTCAGGAGATATAAAGCTCATGAGTACAGAAAGAAATAATTTACAAAAGAGATACTTAGAAGCCTTTATTAAGGGTTACACCAAGCGGACAAAAACCTCAAAACAACTCATGCAAACCTATCGTCCGGTTCTAGCTGACCCAAGGGCATCAGAAGCGTTCGATCCTGTCTTAAAGGAAATATGTTATCCCATTGTTAGCAAACGCTCTTTGGGTTCCAGGATATGGGATGTTGATGAAAATGAATATATAGATCTCATGATGGGGTTTGGGGTGAATCTCTTTGGTCATAACCCGCTCTTTATCAAAAAAGCCTTACAAGAGCAGCTTGAAAAAGGTATACAGATAGGTCCGCAATCAGAACTTGTCGGTGAGGTAGCCGAGTTGATTTGTGAACTGACAGGGATGGAGCGGGTAGCCTTTAGCAATACAGGCACAGAAGCAGTCATGACGGCGATACGCCTTGCACGAACAGCAACAGGTCGCAATAAGATTGTGATGTTTTCAGGCTCCTATCACGGTCATTTTGATGGGACGCTAGCTAAAGCACAGATAGAAGATGGAAATCCATCAGCAGTGCCAATTGCTCCAGGCGTCATTTCTAAATTCGTTGAAGATATTTTGGTTTTAGAGTATGGAAATCCTCAGTCATTAGAGGTGATAAAATCCCATGCAAAGGAATTGGCAGCGGTTTTAGTTGAACCCGTACAAAGCCGCCGACCCAACTTACAGCCTAAAGAGTTTCTTCAGGAACTAAGGCAACTAACAGAAGCATCAGGGATAACCTTAATCTTTGATGAAATGATTACTGGTTTCCGCATTCATCCGGGTGGCGCACAAGCCTGGTTTGGGATTAAAGCTGACATAGCCACCTACGGCAAGATTGTCGGTGGTGGTATGCCGATTGGCATCATTGCTGGCAAAGCGTTTTATATAGATGCGATCGATGGTGGAATGTGGAACTATGGGGATGCATCTTCTCCTCAAGCCAAAAAGACCTTTTTTGCAGGTACTTTCTGCAAACATCCGCTAGCGATGGCTGCTGCAAAGGCTGTACTTCAGCATCTAAAGAATCATGGATTTACCCTTCAGGAGCCATTGAATCAGCGTACATCACAGTTTGTCAAAACACTAAACGCCTTCTTTGCAGAGAACGAAATTCCCATTGAAATGGCGAATTTTGGCTCAGTTTTTGCTCCTGCATCCTCGGAAACTTCTACTCTATTAAGAACTTCTCCCTCCTCAATTGGTACAGCTTTGCTCGTCTATCACTTAATTGACCGAGGAATCCTCCTCTACTTAAATGGTAGTGGTTTTCTATCCACAGCCCATACAGATGAAGATATAGATTACCTGATTCAGGCTGTTAAGGATAGCGTAAACGAATTACAAGCAGGAGGACTGTTACCTAGTTCATCGGCACAATTAGCCAAACGATAAAAGCAGTAGAGTTCTTGCAGAATTCGGGAATCGAGTTGATCAAACTGATTATTGGCAAGAGTTTGATATAAAGTGACAGTCAATCA
>JAIUYC010000415.1 GCA_020216575.1 Coleofasciculus sp. S288
AGGATACCACTTGTGCGGGGGCGATCGCTCACAGCCTCCTCACCGAACTCAACTGTTCCTTGGAGGAACTGGCAGGGAATGATGAAGTTATTGATGCGATCGCGCTTTACTCCCATTGGAAAGACCAGTTATTGGAGATGTTCCACCATGCCAGTCACGGAAAACGCCTGCTGCGCCTCGATTGTCACGCTGATTTGAAATATTGCTCTCAGACGGATATTTTGGATGTCTTGCCGATCCAGAGAGAACCAGGAGTACTAGTGAAAAAGTAACTGATCTGCTGTTTTGCAACGCAATCTCTCAATTCCCTAACCTCCCTTCTCCAGGGAGGTATTTTTCTGCCTGAGTGCGAGTTAGGTGCATTCCAAATTGGCAAGGAGGAAGTTTAAGCAAGCTCATCTGTTCTCTTCAACTTTGATGCCAAATTGTTGCTCAAGCCATGAGAGATCTAATTTCCATTCATGTTGACTGCGATCGCGCCAACTTTTCCACACTTGCTCTAAGTAATCTTCTACTTGTTTCTCCGTCCAGCCATTCACTCTAGCTAACTGCTCTTTGGCTTCTTGCTCTCTACCCCGTAACCCTGCTAGACCGATATGTTTTACCTGATGACACGCAGGGCAAAGGGCAATGAGTCCTATCAATTTTTGCACCCTTGTCTCATCGTCATAATGCCACATTTCATGGCACTCGACCGGCCATCTCGAACCACGGCCATGGCAAATTTCACATTGATGGTTTGCTTTCTGGTATGTGTGCCGCCGCAACACGTCCCAGGTCTTCTTGGGTACGTGATCGCGTACATTTGAAAACCAACACGTCTTTGGAACCAATTCTATGGTTAATAAGGGATTGCTCATCGCCTTTCTTCTACACTTCTGTTGTAAGAAGCTACTGACTACTCTGTGATTCTCTCATCTAAGATGAGCCACCAAAGCCAATTATTGAAGCTCAAGGATGGTTTGTTACTCCTGATGGAACCGTCATTCTTAGAGCTGAAGCACCGGATGTCAACCCCCGGAGTCCTGAATTAACATCCCCATCCTGCCAGAGTGTCCGGGCTGTTAGCCAATGATGCCGTTTTAGAAATATGGCTGCCAAACCAATATCTATAGATAGAGGTTTGAGGGGAGCGATCGCTATTAAACTATGAGAGCTTTCCAGCCAAGCTGACGTGTAGCTCTTCGGCTATAGCGCTATCCCTAACTTCCTTCCACATCAACTCAGCAATCATCCTCATCCTAGGTATGCCAGGTGCGTGTCAGGGGTTAGGGATTAATTGAGTTTCCACTAGCTCCTCGCTTGTTTTAATCCAGCTTCACACGTCTAATTTAGAGAAATTCTCTCTGTGGCTTTACAGCGTAGATTTTTGTTCAACACCTTTAGGAGGAAATTACAATGCTTCTCAAAGAAAAGCAAACTGGGACTTTAGTAGAAGTACTTGATCTTCAGGCTTTATTTAATCCAACTCATAGTAGTATCCCCGGACAGGTTCAAGCGGGTCAGGAGGAGCAGAATCCTACTTCTTTTGAAAAAGAAGGTTTAAAGTTTCCCTCGGGTGAAGAACTCCCCCGTTGTTGGAAAGATGCAGACTATCAAACAGAGCTGTGATTAAGATTTGATTTTCTCTTTAAAATTTTTAACGAATAGAGGTGCTGCCAGAAGCGCCTCTATTTGTAATAGTTGTTACTGATTTTTGTTACTAGTAATGCTTTTATTTGACGTTTCAGGTTAATCTTAACTATGTCCTTAGACAGATGAGTTTAGCGTAGAAGAGGGATAAAAGCAAATGGGCATTGCAAATCCTGACAGATTCATCAGTTCAGGTTCGCAGGCACTTCCTACGGTTTGAATAATCCAGCGAGCAAGCGAAATGTTTGCTAGAAAACACTTCTCTGCCATTATCACTAGTACAGAGGTCATCCTTAAAATTGGGTTGGCAGTGCTACGAAAAGCTTTTATACTGAAAGCGGATGGATAGGGAATGTTTTTGGATATCAATAACCTTGCCCAATAAGTGAGTCGCAGTGGTGAACCAAAACTTAGATTCCGTACAAGCCCAAGAGTTGGGTACAATTCTCTGTTACTATTTCAACGTTAGTAAGCAGATTCAGATAGCAACGATTAAGAATTCAGGTTACTCTTTTGAGCGGGTCGTGTTTCCCGGAGAACGCCTTTTATTTGAAGCACCCCCAGAGGCTGAACTGGAAATTCAGACAAGCCAGAGGGATGGAACCAAGGCAGTAGACAAGATTAAGTGCAATCACTTGCGCGTCGATGAAGGCGACTATGGCATCTCCAACAGCCATGAATCGGAATCCCTGATAGAGTTAACAGATTTATCCTCAAAGTCTCTTTGGCGTACAGGAGATAGATAGTACATACATTGTTACAATTTTTTTAGAAAAAGAGACGTTCAGCTGAACGTCTCTTTTAGTGTGTGAAATAGTTCTTTGATTCCGGAGGATATTTTAGAACTTTAAATCCTTCTTATGACTGAGGAGTTCATCTATCTATAAGGAGATGAACCGCTTACAGCGGATGACTAAAAGTTATTTAGGATTCTAAATCTACAATCGGAGGCTAACTTTTATGGCTGGTAACGGAAAGACCCAAGCCGTCAACAATCTCGAATACGATTTGCTCACAGCTTTACAAAACAAGTCTGAAGCGGTTCAAGCCTACAATAAGTACATAGAAGACGCACAGGCTATGGATTCTCAGCCCTGTGCAGAACTTTTCCAAAAGATACAGCAGACAGACATGCAACAGGCACAGGAGATTCGCCAACATCTTCAAGAAGTAATGCAGAAGGGCAAGATGTAGAAGATTGTGGCCTACTCGTAAGCCAAGCCTCTCTTTTACCAGGGAGGCTGGCTTTATGAATGGATAAAAATCCTTATTCCTTCTGCCCTAGAGCCCTCTGCCTTATTTTCAAGACAACCAAAGAGGTGAGTAGAAACACTTAATCAGCAATTCAAGCTGATCAATGTTTGCTGGCAAAATTATTAGATACTTTAGAGTGTTCTTAGGATAGATAAATTCCAGTAACACTTCTTAAAGTACAAGTACGCCGGTATGCACATCAGTGAAATTACTCATCCAAACCAGTTGCACGGCCTGTCGATTCGTCAACTCGAACAGATTGCCCGTCAAATTCGGGAGAAACATCTCCAAACCGTTGCTGCCACTGGCGGTCACTTAGGTCCGGGCTTAGGCGTCGTGGAATTGACGATCGCACTTTATCAGACTCTCGACCTCGATCGCGATAAAGTTATCTGGGATGTCGGTCACCAAGCTTACCCCCATAAAATGCTCACAGGGCGGTACGATCGCTTCCACACGTTGCGACAAAAGGACGGTATTGCAGGTTACTTAAAGCGCTGCGAGAGCAAATTCGACCACTTTGGCGCAGGACATGCGTCCACCAGTATTTCTGCGGCGTTGGGAATGGCGCTGGCACGAGACTTGAAGGGTGAAAACTTTAAAGTTGTAGCAATCATCGGCGATGGTGCACTGACAGGGGGCATGGCGTTAGAAGCCATCAACCATGCCGGACATTTGCCCCACACCAAATTGCTGGTGGTGCTCAACGATAATGAAATGTCCATTTCCCCCAACGTCGGTGCGATTTCCCGCTACCTGAACAAAGTGCGGTTGAGTCCACCGATGCAATTCCTGACAGACAATTTAGAAGAACAGTTTAAGCATATTCCCTTTGTTGGTGAGTCTTTATCCCCAGAGTTAGAGCGAGTGAAGGAAGGCATGAAACGCCTTGCCGTGCCTAAGGTGGGTGCGGTTATCGAGGAACTGGGCTTTACCTACATGGGACCGGTGGACGGTCATAACTTGGAGGACTTGATCTCCACATTCAAAGCCGCACACACCCACAACGGACCCGTGCTGGTGCATGTAGCAACTGTGAAAGGGAAAGGGTATGCGATCGCAGAACAAGACCAAGTTGGCTACCATGCTCAAAGCCCCTTCAACCTGGCCACCGGCAAAGCCATCCCCTCCAGCACACCAAAACCTCCGGGTTACTCCAAAGTCTTTGCCCACACCTTAGTCAAACTTGCCGAGAACAATCCCAAAATCATCGGTATCACGGCGGCAATGGCAACCGGAACAGGGTTAGACAAACTTCAGGCAAAACTCCCTAAACAATACATTGACGTAGGCATTGCCGAACAGCACGCCGTCACCCTCGCGGCGGGTTTAGCTTGCGAAGGCATGCGTCCCGTTGCCGCCATCTACTCCACCTTCCTGCAACGCGCTTACGACCAAGTCGTTCACGATGTTTGCATCCAAAACTTGCCCGTCTTCTTCTGTCTGGACCGGGCGGGAATTGTTGGGGCAGATGGTCCCACCCACCAAGGGATGTACGATATCGCTTACCTGCGCTGCCTGCCCAACATGGTACTGATGGCGCCCAAAGATGAAGCCGAACTCCAGCGCATGGTTGCCACGGGTGTTAACTACACCGACGGACCGATTGCCCTGCGCTATCCTCGCGGGAATGGCTACGGTGTACCCCTGATGGAAGAAGGCTGGGAACCTCTCCCCATTGGCAAGGGTGAAATTCTGCGGAATGGGGATGACGTGCTGATGGTGGGCTATGGGTCGATGGTTTATCCCACCATGCAAGCGGCTGAGATTTTGAGCGAACACGGCATTGAAGCAACCGTGATTAATGCCCGATTTGCCAAGCCCTTGGATACTGAACTTATTTTGCCCCTTGCTAAGCAAATTGGTCGCGTCGTCACGCTCGAAGAAGGCTGCTTAATCGGTGGTTTTGGTTCAGCGGTTGCCGAATCGCTGCTGGATCATGATGTTGTCGTGCCAGTGACGCGGATTGGTGTGCCTGATGTACTCGTGGATCATGCTCAACCCAAAGAGTCGATGGCAGCACACGGTTTGACTCCGCCTCAAATTGCTGAGCGAGTGATGAAGTTGTTTAGCCCCAAACTGTCAGCGGTTAGCACTTAAGAAATGATGTTTTAATGCCAAGGATGCAGGGGTTAGGCTAAAGTCTGCGAGAAAAGACAACGAAACTTCTGTATTTTTTGTTCCTTATTCATGGCTATCTTTGGCGCTAACTT
>JAIUYC010000416.1 GCA_020216575.1 Coleofasciculus sp. S288
TGCATTTTTAACGAACCGCAGAGGCACGGAGTTCACTCCAGGAGAGAAAGAGAGGTTCTCAGGAATCATTTAGGATTGCTATATAGGTTAATAGATTCTAACTCCTGATTCCCTAATCACGATGATAAAGCGACGAGCTTTTATAGTAGGTTCCAGTGCCTTAACATTGAGTCAGCTAGCATCTGGATGTAATAGTTGGCAACAACCCTCGCTAAAAGTGCGGCTGTTGCAAGATTCAATCCCAGCTCAACTGGTGGGTGAATTTCGTAAAGCTTTGAAGCTATCGGCTCCTCTCAAGTTTGACCCAGAAGAACAGTTACAAATTTTATTCACACGCTTGCAAACTTGGAAGCGGCAAGTCAATAAAGAAAATAGCCAACAGCAGTGGCGCATCCCGTTCATCGGACGCAATACACCAGCCATCTCCGCTGATTTGGTAACGTTAGGGGATTATTGGTTAGAATCAGCCATTCAGCAGGAACTTATTCAACCCCTAAATGTTGAAAAGTTGAAGGGATGGCAGCAATTGCCACCCCGTTGGCAAGAAATTGTGCGACGCGATCGCAAAGGTCAACTTTCTAATTCTGGGCAAGTGTGGGGTGCCCCCTATCGTTGGGGAACTACTGTCATTGCCTATCGCCGCGATAAGTTCAAAGCGTTGGGTTGGACTCCTACAGATTGGAGTGACTTGTGGCGTCCGGAGTTGCGATCGCGCATTTCTCTTCTAGACCAGCCGCGAGAAGTGATTGGTCTGACGTTGAAAAAACTTGGGTTCTCTTACAACACGACCAATTTGAGCCAGGTACCAAATCTGAAAGAAGAACTGCAAGCCTTGCATCAACAAGTCAAATTCTACAGCTCTGACCACTATTTGCAACCCCTGATTTTGGAAGATACCTGGTTAGCCGTGGGTTGGTCTACGGATGTATTTTCAGTACGAACGAGTCGTCCCATTGAAGTGGTGGTTCCTCAGTCGGGAACAGCGCTTTGGGCAGATATGTGGGTGCAACCCGCATCTCCTAGTATGCAATCTAATGCTACAGAAACCGATACTCACCAATCTCTGGCGAAGCAGTGGATTGAGTTTTGTTGGCAACCCAAGCAGGCGATTGAACTCTCTGTTCTGAGCAATGCCGCCTCGCCAATTATTGCCAGCCTCGATCCTGCTAAGTTACCCAAAGCTATCAGTGCGAATCACGTACTCCTGCCCCAACCCTCCGTTCTGGACAAAAGCGAATTTCTCAAGCCCTTGCCCGAATCGGCGGTTGAGCAGTATCAGGCGCTGTGGCAAGAAATCCGCACAGCCAATCTTTAGAGGTTTGCAACCATGGCGTTGTCCCAATGCAACGTTGGGAGAAGATCATTTCATCAAAATTTTGTTAAGAAATGTAAAGATTCTGTCTCAGTCTATTGTCCTGTCTCCGTAAATCTCCTTAGAACCCAGAGTGGGGATCGCGCTTCCAGTAAGTAATCTTACCCTAACACTCAGTTCTGAGGAGTAATAAATACAAAATTAGATGAATGTCAAGTAGGGTTTACCGAACCTATCTTGGCGAGTTTTCCGTATGGTTTGAGCATTTACAAAACTATATACCTTTACCTAAATTTTAATTTAAGTGCTGGTTATCAACGTGAGAAGAGGAGTCAACAGCACTGTTTCAATTCAGTTTTTTACTCTACTTGCAACAGGAGATTCGGAATGCGGATTGCCCAAGTGGCCCCGTTGTGGGAGCGAGTGCCACCTCCAGCTTATGGAGGGATCGAATTGGTGGTCGGACTGCTCACTGATGAACTTGTCAGGCGCGGACATGAAGTTACCTTGTTTGCCTCTGGTGACTCGATTACGCTTGCACGACTAGAGTCCGTTCACCCTCAGGCGCTGCGTCTAGATACTACGGTCAAGGAATGCGGGATTTATGAAATGCTGCAACTGAGCCGAGTTTACGAACGCGCTTCGGAGTTTGACATCATTCATTCCCACATGGGTTGTGCGGCTTTACCCTATGCCAATTTGGTGAAGACACCCACCATCCATACCCTGCATGGGATTTTTACCCCGGACAACGAGAAGCTTTTCAAGCATGCTCGTCATCAGCCCTATGTCAGCATCTCGGACGCTCAACGGGAACCCAGATTAAACCTCAACTGTGTAGCTACGGTCTACAACGGTATTGACCTAAGCACCTATGAGTTTTACCCGGAGCCTCAAGATCCGCCTTACCTGGCGTTTCTGGGGCGCATTTCTCCTGAGAAAGGAACTCACCTAGCGATCGAGATTGCTAAGCGTGCTGGCTGGCATTTGAAGATGGCAGGTAAGGTTGATGTCGTCGATGTCGAGTACTTTGAGGAAAAAGTCAAGCCTTTAATTGACGGCAAACAAATTCAGTATTTGGGAGAGGCGAACCATGCTCAGAAAAATGCCTTGATGGGAGGAGCAGTGGCAACATTGTTCCCGATTACGTGGCGGGAACCCTTTGGACTGGTGATGGTTGAGTCAATGGCAGCGGGAACGCCAGTCATTGCCATGGAGCTAGGTTCGACCTCAGAAGTGATTGCCCACGGCAAGACCGGCTTTTTGTGCCACAGTGTCGAAGAGTGTGTAGCGGCGATTGATAAGGTTGACCAATTGGATCGCTATACCTGCCGGGAACATGTACAAAACCACTTCAGCGTGCAACGGATGACCGATGGCTATGAAGCGGCTTATCGAAAAGCCCTAGCAGACCTTTTGGTGCCAGAAAAACCAGTCCTGAGTTTGAGTTTGGTGTAACGCTGAGGTGGAACGAGAATCCACCTTTTTTTTGGTTAAAAATGCGTGGCACAAGCCATGCGTGCGATCGCCTTTAGGACAAGACAGTTAAGAAAATTCCACTCGTGCAAGAGGTAATAACATGTCACATCTTGGCAGACAGCCGATTGCTCTAATTTCAGATCATGGAGATCCCGCCGCAGAAATCGGTTCAGAAGCAGCCGGTGGTCAAAATGTCTATGTACGCCAAGTTGGTGAAGCGTTGGCGAAATTGGGATGGCAGGTGGACATGTTCACCCGCAAGACGAACCCAGATGACCCGGCAATTGTGCAACATTCGCCTCACTGTCGCACAATTCGTTTGGTAGCCGGTCCTCAATCCTTCATCGGGCGAGATGAAATGTTTGATTACATGCCCCAATTTGTGGAGGCATTCCTGAAGTTTCAGAGCAAAGAAGGCACGAATTATCCCCTTATTCACACCAACTACTGGCTTTCGGCTTGGGCTGGCTTGCAGTTGAAACAAGTGAGCAACATTCAGCTCATTCACACCTATCACTCGTTAGGAGCGGTTAAGTATCGTTCTGTTACCAACCAACCTGCGATCGCTCCCACCCGATTGGCAGTGGAAAAGCAGATTCTGGAGCAAGCCAATTGCGTCGTTTCCACCAGCCCTCAAGAGCGGGAAGATTTACGCAACCTTGTATCTCAACAAGGTTGCATTGAAATCATCCCTTGCGGAACAGACCTTGATAACTTCCGCCTCGTGCCAAAGGCAGAAGCTCGTCGTCAATTGAAATTCAGCGAGACTGACCAGATTGTCCTGTACGTAGGACGCTTTGATCCCCGCAAGGGCATTGAAACCCTGGTTCGTGCCTGTGCTGAGTCTCAAGCCAAAACTCAAGGGAACCTGCGACTGGTAATTGTTGGCGGCAGTGAACCAGGAACGTTTGATGGACGGGAGCGCGAACGGATCGAACAACTCGTGAAGTCAGTCGGACTGGCTAACCAAACTGTATTTGTAGGTCGCTTAGGTCACGACTCGTTGCCCCTTTACTACGCAGCGGCTGATGTCTGCGTTGTTCCCAGTCACTACGAACCCTTTGGACTGGTAGCCATTGAAGCCATGGCTTGCGGGACACCTGTGGTGGCATCGAACGTCGGAGGATTGAAGTTTACCGTTATCCCTGAAGAAACAGGACTCTTGGCTCCGCCTCAAGATAGTACCGCTTTTGCAGTTGCCATCGATCGCATCCTAGAAGACGAGTTGTGGGCGAGAAAGTTGAGAAAGCAAGCCGCCACACGAGTCCGTCAGAACTTTAGCTGGGGTGGGGTAGCGGTTCAGTTAAGCAACCTCTACCGTCGCTTGCTGGCGCAGTCGATTATGGACGAACGGTTTTGGCACCTACCACTGCCTAATTCCGTGCAACTTCCTGCGTCTCAGGCTGAGGTTGCTCAGGTTGCGGCTGCAAAAAGTCTGACCTTAGCGTCGTAAACCTAGTTGTGGATAATTGTTAAGGGAAGGGGGAGAAATTTTACTCCCCTCTCAGCTAACAAAATTGATTCCGCTCCTCTCTCTTTTAGGAGAAGACAAACCCCTACGGGCAATTGCCCACAACGAAAAAATGAAAATATACCTCCCCTGACTCCTGACTCCTGACTCCTGACCCACTATTTTCAGGTTAGACTTCAGGTTGTATTGCCTTGATGTGAGAACTGCTACAAACTCTCCGCCTGTGCTTTATCCAAGCAAACACTCAAGGTTTTTGCTGCCGACTGGACATGTTTTCTAATATAGCTGATGTGATTTCCTGGAACTACGTGAATATCCACGCCCTGAGCAGCGATATCACCCCAACCAAGAGTTGGATCGTCGCGATAGAGAAAAGTCCATGCTGGTTGGGAGTCCTGAGAATAGTGTTGGTTATTCAGCTCCTCGTTGATCAGTAAGGTAATCCGACCTGGATAGGGTTGCGGTTTGTAGCGTAATAAAAGTTCGCCGCGTTCGAGGTTGGTTTGCGGTCTACCGTTAGATTGAGTTTTGGGAGAATCTATCTGGGCAGATTCGATGGGGCGAGCTACAGGAGGTTGATGATCTACAGAAGCTACCCGACGTTTGCCCTCTAGGGAACGTTTTGCTTGAGGGTTAAGTAGGTCAACAAATATTTCCTCAGCTTTTTTCCTTTTAGCAAAAACGTAGTTTAGCAGCTCTCCTGACTTAAGTTGCGGAAGTTGATTGATGTGGTGGTTGATTCTTGTGAACAAGTGAGAGATAGTTTTCGTTCGCGAGAAGACGTTTCTTTTTAAGAATCTATCGACCCGATAGATAAGATATGCAGCATTA
>JAIUYC010000417.1 GCA_020216575.1 Coleofasciculus sp. S288
AAGCGTACTGTTAGCTTGTCATCATCGTTAGCGGCATCAATTACCTCAGCGGTTTGGTTCAAGCTGAGAATGCGAATGCGATCGCCAACTTTGGGTCGAAACCCTGGTTTCTGTTTCGGCTGTACTTTCGGGACATGGCGCTGAGCAATTTCATTGAGCGCTTCTGTGGCTTTTTGGGCATTTTGAGCCGTGGCGGGTCCCTGCTGCAACTGGCGAATCACTTGGGCAATTTCTTCCTTGGCTCGAGCCAGTTCTTCGTGTACCGCTCGTTCCTGAGAAAGCTTCAATTCCCGTTCTCGTTCCTGCAACAGTGTTGCCTTTTGAGCTACCTCCTGATGCAGGCGTTCGGTTTGTTGCAACAACTGAGTTGCTTCTTTCGCCTGCGTTTCCTGGCGACGCCGTTGGGCTTCTAGTCCAGCAATCACCTGATTGATGTCTTCAGAAACACCTCCGACACGGGTTTGAGCTTGGCTAACAATCTCCGAACTTAACCCTAAGCGTCGGGCAATCGTCAAGGCATTCGATCGCCCCGGAATTCCCCACAACAGCCGATAAGTTGGGGAAAGCGACACATCATCAAACTCAACCGAGGCATTTTCAAACCGCTCATCTTGATATTTCAGCGCTTTGAGTTCCCCGTAGTGCGTTGTGGCAATCGTCAGCAGGGCATGGTCAGCCAGGTAATTTAAAAGAGCGATCGCTAAAGCACTGCCTTCAGCCGGGTCAGTTCCCGCCCCCACTTCATCCAGCAGGACTAGGGAATGAGTAATTGGTAATTGGTCATTGGTAATTGGAGATGCTTCTAACTCCTGTACGGGCGGGTTTATCGGATTGATTTGCGGGAAAGCAGATTCCTCAGTAAAATTAGCCCCTACAACTCCTGACTCCTGACTCCTGACTCCTGACTCCTGACCTATTGCCTCTAAAATCCGAACAATTCGGCGGATGTGACCGGAGAACGTTGATAAATTCTGCTCTAAGGACTGCTCATCACCAATATCTGCCAGAACTTGGTCAAACCAAGGAAGTTCTACTGGCTCTCTAGCGGGGACAAATAGACCCACTTTTGCCATTAATGCTGCTAAACCCAAGGTTTTCAGCGTAACTGTTTTACCCCCCGTGTTAGGTCCGGTAATCGCTACAACTCGAATTTGGGGCTGAATCTGGACATTAATCGGGACGACGGGGCTTCCCTGTTCGTGTTGCTGCTGCCACACTAACAGGGGATGCCTCAGTTCGCGTAAGGTAATGATTTCTCCAGCATTAGGGTCAATAAATCGGGGCAAATTGGCTCCCAACCACAGGCTATACCGCGCCTTCGCCGTTGCTAAATCTAACGTGGTTGCGATGACCAATACTTGCTCTAAGTCTGGCTGAACAGCGGTGACTTGCTCCGTTAAGGCACGACGAACGGCTTCTTCTTCTACTTGTTCTTGACGCTGATAGACTCTCTGCTGATTGCCCAATCCTATGATCGCATTGGGTTCTATGTAGAGCGTTGCCCCTGTACTGGAGCTATCGTGAACGATACCGGGAATGGCGTCTTTTTGGGGCGCTTTGACCGGAATTACAAATCGATCGCCCCGTTGAGTAATGAGCTGTTGCTGGACAGCGTTGCTTTGACGCTGTAAAATCCCTTGCAGCTTCTGATAAATCTGGTCGCGGACTGATTTAAGCTTGAGCCGAATCTCCGCTAGTTTGGGACTAGCGCGATCCGCTACATCACCGCGATCGTCAATGCATCGATGAATTTCTTGCTCTAATTCTGGATGAGTGCGCAAATCTTCTACCAGTTCGGTGAGGACTGGCACATTTTCTTGATCGTCAATTGTGCGCCGCAAGCGTCGAGCACCCGCAAGTGTTGTGGCGATCGCTAATAGTTCTTCCCCCGACAAGATGCCTTGCAGTTCTGCTCGTTCCAGAGACTCTCCGATATCTTGGATGCCTTCAAAGGACAGTGCAGTGGTTAAGTGTGTCTCCAGTTGATAGACTTCTTGAGTCTGAGCCAGCAGGTGCAGGCTTTCTGCCTGAGTCGCTGGGGGCTGGAGATGGCGTGCAGCGATCGCTCCCAGCTTTGTAGCTGCAAACGTGGCTAGGTGCTGGCACAGGCGTGACCATTCTAGTAGTTCTAGTGTCTCAGATTGAATCAAATCTCAAACGTCAAAGCTTACCCTCATTAACAATTATCAAGCATTTCCCAGTTTAGGGACGAGTGGGATTAACCGCCCTTTAAAGGACACTGAGCAGTGGCTCAAATTTTTGAAACTCTTGTGGGATGGGCATCTTGCCCGTCCCTTAAATGCTATCTGAAGGCGCGATCGCTGAGTAGAGTTCACTCGGAGCCTCGGCATCGGGACTTTGCCCATGACTTTCTTGTCAACTGTTTGGTTAATCCAGTTACAGGCATCACAGAAAGCCTGAAGCGTGGCGTCTATGCCTTGTGCCACTTCAGGGGTTACGGACAACTGGAGAGTTTACCAGAGACGTTTGAGGTGCAAGAAAAGAACGATGCTAGTGGCGGAACGTATTATTTAATAATGCTGAGCAGTACTCACTAATCTTAAGCAAGATTAAGGCTTGATTTGTTTAAAAAGGGGCATCGAACCCCTTTTTAAACCTGGGGGCTATCCCTCCCCACCCACTCTTGGGATGCAGTGTCTCGCCTCCAGACCCCCTTTTCTTTGTGAAACCTGGGTCACTGCTCACTCTTAAGCTAACGCGAATTTAAACTGCATGTTCTGAAAAGAGGATAAAAGCGGTCAATTCTGCTCCCTCGCTCCCCTGCTTAATCGCGCTTGGGGACGAAGCTGTTGATGACCCAACCCTTCTCTTCCCAAGGTTCGGGAGGAACAACCGTAGAGCGAGCCGCACTTGCCTCAATTTGCTCAATCGCCTCAACCTCTAATTGCTCGAACATTTCATCTAATGCTTTTGTGTCTTTCTCACTTAGAGGAATCTGGGGATGCGTCTGATTGTTATCTATGGTTTTCATAATTTATATAAAAATCTGTTTTCATCGGTGATGGATTATTAAAAAGGTATGACAAACTTTATACAGGCTACCTCCGTCACTCTACTTAGATCCACTCCTCAACAACTCTGACTTCAGAGAGAGACAAGTGTTAAACATTCCCTCAGCCGATAAAAGGCAAAGGGCAAAAGACAAAAACGTTTTCTGAAGAGGTTCAAACACCCAACGCTGAGATTCCCAGGCTTAAAGATGTGATGCCCTTAGTGGCTGCTGATACGATAGATCACTATCAATGTTTCTTTTGACAACTCTTGAAAATCATATGTGAGGAGAGCAGGTAACCATGGAACTCAAAGCGATGATCATGGAAATTCCTGAAGGGAGTAATATCATCATCGGCCAGTCCCACTTTATCAAAACAGTGGAAGACTTATACGAGATTATGGTGAGTACCTCGGCACAGGTCAAATTTGGTATCGCCTTCTGTGAAGCCTCTGGACCTTGCTTAATTCGAGTCACAGGCAACGACCAATCCTTGCAAGATGTGGCAACCCAGAATGCACGAGCGATCGCAGCAGGACACAGCTTCGTTATTCTCATGAAAGAAGCCTACCCAATTAATTTCTTGAATGCCATCAAGCAGTGTCCGGAAGTTTGCCGAATCTATTGCGCTACTGCTAACCCAGTAGAAGTGATTATTGCTGAAACTCAACAGGGGCGAGGCATTATGGGAGTTGTCGATGGATTTTCATCGAAGGGTGTGGAAAGTACTGATGATGTTAAAAAACGCCAGGATTTCCTACGCCAAATCGGCTACAAGCTGGGTTGAATGAACGTTCACCCCAATCGTAAGGTAAAAGAGTTTTACAAACTGCGGCTGAAACGATAGATTCGAGAGATTATTAGTAGTAACTAGGTAACTAAATCGATGTAGGTCGAGTTGTATTGAACAGGAGTTCAGAACTCAATTCGATTTCCTCGTTTCTGGGTTCTTCCCAGGAATGGTAGTTTGGAGACTCTGTCAGTTCCTTGGTTTGAGGCGGAGCCTGGAGGATTTTTCTTGCTAGGCAGAGCCAGGGAACAGGAAATTTTTTCATTCTCTCTCCTGAGACTGATGAATCTTGCGATCGCACTCAGCAAAATTCAGGAGAGCTTCACCGTCCTTCTCAACAGCTAAGTGCAATCCGTGAAATCAGAGGCAATGGTGTAAGCATAGGTGTCAACACGACACCCTGTAGCATTTGCAACTATTCTCTATCAGGGGGATTGACATGGAAAGCTTCGATTACGTAATTTTGGGAGCTGGATTGGGTGGACTTTCAGCCGCCGCCTGTTTGACTCGCCAAGGAAACCGAGTCGCTGTCCTAGAAAAACACTACTTGCCCGGTGGATGCTGTCACACCTTTGACTATGGTGAATACCGTTTCTGTGCCGATGTACACTACATTTCCCAATGCGGTGACGGTCAAACCATTGGTCAGTTTTTAAACTACATTGAACGAGATGTCCAATTTAACTCCCTCGATCCTGACTGTATCGACCGGGTGATTACACCAGACGTTGATTTTAGAATTCCCCTAGGATGGGAAACCCTGCGCCAGCGTTTGCTCTCTACGTTCCCAGAGGAAACCGATGCAATTAATCGCTATTGTGATGAGATTAAAAAACTTCATCAGGAAGCCCACAACTTGGTGCGGGACGTACACTGGTTCGATCAAAAATGGTCGGACTGGTTAAAGCTGCCGAAATACTGGAATCTCTTTATGAAGCGGACGTGGACGCTGCAAGACCTCTACGACCACGTCGGACTGTCGCCCAAACTGCAAGCCCTTTTGGCAGGACAGAGTGGGGATTATGCGCTGCCACCCAATGAAATCGCATTGCTCACCCATACGTCTCTCGTCTGGGACTATTCTGAAGGAGCTTATTATCCCAAACATCACTTCAAGCACTTCGTTGACACGATTGTTGAAGCCATTACCGCAGGCGGTGGCGTGGTTCGGTATTCCACCCCAGTCGAACATATTGAAGTCAAAAACAGCCGAGTCGAGAGCGTAACGGCCGGGGGGATAATTTATCAAGCAAGGGTTGCATACATCAGCGACCTCGACCCGAAA
>JAIUYC010000418.1 GCA_020216575.1 Coleofasciculus sp. S288
ACAGAAGTCTATTCTCAACTGTTAGCTCACTTACGCTGGAGTTTTGTGGCGCTAGAGGAAATTTGGTTGCGATCGCGTCTATTAGCTGAAGCCGGAGATATTTTTTTCTTAGAGTTTTCTGAAATTCGCCGTTTGGTGGCCGAAACGGAGCGAGGACTCACAGAGCATCTTCCCCAAATTGTACAGCAGAGGCGATCGCAACTCCAACAGCACCGCCAACTGGCTACCGTACCCTCCCTATTCTATGGGCATGAGCCTCCCTTACCCCTTATCCCTGATTTATCATCACCGTCTTCTCAAGAGTTACTGCAAGGAATTGGTGCCAGTGCTGGACAAGTCGAGGGTTGGGTGAAGGTTCTACGCAATTTACAAGCAGTGCCAAACATTGACCGACAAACTATTCTCGTCGTACCTTACACAGATTCCGGGTGGGCAGCGCTACTCGCTCGTGCGGGTGGATTGATTGCCGAAGTCGGTGGGCGTCTTTCTCACGGCGCAATTGTTGCTCGCGAGTATGGCATCCCCGCGGTGATGGACATCCACAACGCTACCCACATATTGCGAGATGGTCAGCGGGTGAGAATTGATGGTCAACGGGGAATTGTGGAGATTTTGTGAGGGAGTCGCTGACTTTAATCGAAGGAGCGTCAGCATTTGGGCAGTCGATATATCGGGTAATCTTAAATTGCTATTTCCAAATGCTTCGCCCTGCTCGGGTTTGGGGGAAACCGAGTGAGAAAAATCCTTGGGTTAGGCTTAATTTTAATCGGTTTAGGGGTTCTACCCCTGTATAAACCCCATCAAAAGCGACCCGATGCGCCCTCTTCAGGAGTTCTGCCGACGCCTCCTGAGAAGGACATCCACTACGATTCCTACAGGCTCGATCAAAGTGTAGTTCACACCCTGTGGATTCCAGCAGGCAGTCGTTTTTTGGTGACTCCTGCTTTATCGCCCCAGTTAAGTACCTTAGAGAACTTTGCCCAGAAGCAACAGGCAGTTGCAGCCATCAACGGGGGTTTTTTCGATCCGCAAAACCAAAAATCCAATTCCTACATTGTCCGGCAAGGAGTCCTAGAAGCCGACCCCAGCCTCAACGAGCGGATGATGAACAATCCCAATTTAGCGCCTTACTTGCAGAAAATTCTAAACCGCTCGGAATTTCGACAATACCGTTGCGGTCAAACCATCCGTTATGATATCGCCCTGCATGCAGAGCCTCCACCTCCAGGCTGTCAGTTGGTGCATGCTCTAGGCGGGGGGCCCCGTTTGTTGCCAGAGATGAGCTTAGTTCAAGAGGGTTTCTTGGTTGTCGCTAACGGAAAAGTCATCCGCGATCCGCTTGGGAGTAACCAACCCAATGCTCGGAGTGCAGTTGGTATTACCCATGATGGCAGTATTGTACTCGTCATGGTTGCTCAAAAGCCAGAAGCGCCTACGAGTTCCGGAATGTCCTTGCCAGCACTAGCCGCTTTCATGAAAACTCTAGGCGTTGAAAAAGCAATCAATCTGGATGGGGGAAGCTCGTCTAGTTTCTATTACAAAGGCGAGAGCTTTTACGGGAAAGTGAACGAAAAAGGGAATTGGGTTAGGCGGCAAGTCAAATCTGTTTTACTCATACAACAGACAACTGGTAATTTTAAATAGCTTTAAACCTATCCGTAACAGAAAAATTCTCATCCTATTTGCGGATTCTAGTGAATCTCATCTTTAGCTATGTTGCATTAATAGGCATTCAAAGGATTGACAGGAAGCATTATGGCTGATGTGACTAGCAAAGCAGACAACCAACCCAATACAACCGAAGAACGAAATCTTTCGGATATACCTATCGAAGATACTGACCTTGTTTCGGATATACCCGTAGAAGATGAAAATGCTGACAAACCAATATTGTCAGATCTACCCCAGGAAATTACTGAATCCTATGGAACAGGTGTTGCCCTAGAGCCGGGGCTTGAAACGGGCGGACGGACTATGCACGACCGCATGGAGCAGTACACATCAACGGGTCCAGAATTAACAGGAGGTGATATCGATGCTCGTTGGGATCAGGCGGATAGGGTTGGAGACGAAGCAGTTGGGGGAACGGTTGCTACTCCTGATCAGAGTATTGTTGAAGAACTGGGAGCTGCTGTTGGTGTCGATTATGACGACCGGGTATCTCTTCAGACAAACGATATATTGGAGGAGCGTGATTCTGGCAGATGGGAATTAGATCCCATGTCTTCTGATGATTATGAAGAGCGTCAGAGAGAGATTCAGGAGTAACACTTTCTTGACGGGGTGTTGCTGAATTTGAGGATGATGATAGAGGGAAGGGGAAAGGGAATTAGAACCGTCTTTTGCTTGGGTTCCTCTACCTTTTCCCTTTTGCCTGCTTGAGCAAGCCGCGCAGCCTGACAAATTCAACATCGACCGTCTTGTAGCCAACCTTATCGAATAGGATGACCATCTTATCGTGCTCGTATCGCATCACAAGTCCTTCCCCCCAAGATTGGTGAACAACACGGCTATTTAACGGGAATGGCTTATCGGCATCGTCGTCCTCCACAACTACGCCAGCCATGCAGTTATCGCAGAAACCGCAGGGTTCATCTAGGTTTTCACCGAAATAGTTGAGCAGGTACTTGCGGCGACAGTCGCGGACTTCAGCATAGCCTCGCATCATTTCCAGACGCGATCGCACATACTGTTGATAGCGCTCCTGAGCATGAACGGCTTCCTGGGCGGCTTCACTTACCTCCGGCGCTTGTTCACTGGCAACAACTTCACCCGTTGGCAACATCTCAACCGCTCCTACTGCTTCTAAGCGGTTCAGAGCAGTTGCCACTTTTGACTGAGAAAGACCCGTTTGTTCTCGCAAATCCTGCCGTTTAATCGGTTCCCCTTGTTTCTGAACAGCTTTAGCAACCTGTTCCACCTGCTCAACATCGACTTGACCGCTACTCGCCAAAAAGCGGCGGATATCGAGGTCATCGGGGCAGTAGAACAACAGCGCAAAGGCTTTTTCTCCATCTCGCCCTGCCCGTCCCATCTCTTGGTAGTAGGAATCGACCGAATCACTGATGTTGTGGTGAATAACAAAGCGCACATTTGGCTTATCCACACCCATCCCAAACGCTGTTGTAGCGACAATCACCTCCGCCTCATCGTTCATGAATGCGGCTTGAGCGTCCTCTCGTTCCTTGGGTTTCATCCCAGCATGGTAGAAAATTGCTTTAACGCCCTTGTCACATAGCGCCTCAGCCACTTCCTCCGCTTTCTTGCGAGTGGCAACGTAGACAATACCGGGTTTCTTGGCGCGAGTCGCTCGTTCTATTAGAGCTTTTTCCTTCTCCGCTTCCTCCTCAAATCGCCGAACACCCAGCCAGATATTCGGTCGGTCAAATCCTTGCACGATAACCTGGGGGTTACGCATCCCCAAGCGTTCGATGATTTCCTCCCGTACAGTGGGTGCAGCAGTAGCCGTTAGTGCCAGTATCCTTGGATGCCCCAGTGTTTCAATTACAGCACCCAGTCTGAGGTAGTCTGGGCGAAAATCGTGTCCCCATTCGCTGATACAGTGGGCTTCGTCAACAACAAACAGCGAGGGTTTGGCATTTTGCAAGCGCTCTAGTGTTTCTGGGTTGTTGAACTGTTCAGGTGCGAGAAACAGAAACTTTAGCGCTCCCTTTTCTAAGTCGTCGAACGCCGTCTGTCGATCGCTCGCTGATACGGTAGAATTCACCACTGCTGCCTTACCCACATCTTGTTCGCTGATTGACTCAACCTGATCCTGTTGTAGGGCGAGCAGGGGAGAGATGACTACGGTGGAACCGGGAATTAAAACCCCTGCAATCTGGTAAATTGCCGATTTCCCGGAACCCGTAGGCATAACCGCTAGGATGTCGCGCCCCTCAAGGAGGGATTTGATGGCAGTTTCCTGCCCTGCGCGGAGGGATTCATAGCCAAGTTTTGATTGGGCAATTAGGTGTATCTGTTCCCTATTAGAGCGCTTGCTGTGTTTAGCCATTCTGCTTAAAACAGCTCTCCTTCCTTAATCAAGGGTATGCCTAGGAAGGCAATTGCTCCCAGTGCCAAACCTGCAAGCGCACCCCACTTCACCGTCGGATGCATCTCCAACCAGTCGGAGTAGCTTACTGACTGCTCCTGAGAGGAGAATTCTCCCTTGACGCGGTCAAAATCTGAGATAGGTTCGTAGAGATTGTCTGGTGCATCCTCAGACTTCGGTGCGGACGTTTTCTGCGCCTTGAAACCGTTGTTGACCAGATAAGTATCCATCAGTTCCGGCGAGAGCTTTTGAGCGAGCAGCATCATCTTGGCAGCATCCCCGACAGCGATGTCACGGGTGGGGTGTTCGGCGACGTGGAGGATGGCATCGGCAACGATACTGGGTTCGTAAATCGGTGGTGCGCCCATTGGCATCACGCCCAATTTGGTACGCGCCTTGCTGAACAGGGGGGTATTGATAGAAGCTGGCATGACATTCGTGACGCTGATGGGAAGCCCTTCATGCATCAGCTCGACGCGCAAGGCTTCGAGAAAGCCATCAATGCCGTGCTTCGAGGCGGCATAGGCACTCTGAAGCGGGAAACCACGCTTGGCTTCCACTGAGGAGACATGGATTAACGCCCCACGTCCCTCGCGTTTGAGATGAGGTAATGCCGCCATCGCACCATGCACCTGTCCCATCAGGTTGACATCGATAATGCGCTTGAATTCCTCGGGTTTTGTCTCTTCAAAGGTGGCGTAGAGGGAAACAGCGGCGCAGTGTACCCAGGTATCGAGTCGTCCGTATTGTTGGATAGTATGGTTTGCGATCGCTTTTACCTGCTCGAAGTCCGATACATCAGCAGGAATTGCCGTTGCTTCACCCCCAAAGCCCCGAATTTCCTCCACTAAGGATTCTAGTCCTGGCTGACTGCGAGCCGAAACCACTACCTTTGCACCTTTTTTAGCAAACTGGAGGGCTGTTTCGCGTCCAATGCCGCTAGAAGCGCCAACTACCGCGACAACCTGTTGGTTTATTGGCTTTAGTTGCATGATGAGTACCTTTCAATTTTCCTCTTAAGATCGAGT
>JAIUYC010000419.1 GCA_020216575.1 Coleofasciculus sp. S288
GAAGCTTCATTACTATAAAAGTTCGCGGGGCAACTTTGGAGATGACCTTAACGTATGGCTGTGGTCTAAACTGATTCCCGAACTCGTTGAGGTCGCACCATCTGATGTTAAAGTCCAGAGTAGCGATACCCTTTTTGTAGGGATTGGCACGCTGCTAAACCACCATGTTCCCCGGGAACCCTTTAAGGTTGTTTTTGGTGCTGGCGTCGGATATGGAGACTTACCAATTATTGATGAACGATGGAAATTCTATTGTGTTCGAGGACCTTTGAGTGCGCGTGCCTTAGGTTTACCACCAAGCGTAGCAATTACTGACGCCGCTGCACTGCTGAGAACAGTCAATCTACCAAGCCGACCAAAGCTTTATTCTGCTTCCTTTATGCCCCATCACACGGCCAATCAGAGTGCAAATTGGAAAGTAGTGTGTCAATTAGCTGGACTCCATTACATCGACCCTACCCAAAGCGTTGAGGACGTACTCTTCGAGATCCAAAGTTCAAGAGTTATTCTTGCTGAGGCTATGCATGGAGCAATTGTGGCAGATGCTCTGCGAGTTCCTTGGATTCCCGTACAGGTCACTAAAACAGTTAATGAGTTTAAGTGGCATGATTGGTGTCAATCGCTCAATCTAGAATACAAGCCTGTTGTAATTTTTCCCAGGATCGGTATTCCTGGCACGGGTTGGTCTTCATTTATCAAACGAATGGCTTTAATTCCCTTTATTGGTCCACGCTTGGGATGGGTCGCCAAATATGTCCAGCCAATCTTAAGTTCCGATTGCGTTATTGAAGAAGCTACAGCACGACTTCAAGAGCAACTAGAGAAGCTAGAAGCAGGTAAGTTATCATGCATTTAGCATTCTTAAATCAGCCACTTCTCAATGAAGCTGTTCAGTTAATGACTCGTCACTACTCGTCAGTGCCTGCCCCTCCAACTAAGTTTGGTTTATTCCGAACACCGCAGGCAGCTAAACAAGTAGGGATTATCGCTCCCCACTATGGTTTAGAGCGGGTTTCCTATATGTTGCCCGTTAAAGATTATCAGTTCGTTAGGCTCAAGCAGCTTCCCCTACACCGATTCGAGAGATCGGGTACCTTTTGGCACTATACGCCGATCGTGCTCGATCGCTCAGTGCCCTTGATCCATACGTTCAATATGCTCCCGTTCAATGGAGAGCGCTTCATCGTTTCCTTTGAAGCGGAACTTCCCCGATACCTCGAACAGCGGCGAGAGTGGCAGTATAGAATTGGGTATGGAATTATGTCTTCCAAACGATGTGCGGCCCTTCTGGCATTGAGCGAGGTGGCGTGTCGCTTAGCCAAGCAGCAGATGCATGAGGCAGGTTTTCCTGAGATAGCTGCCAAAATTAGTGTCTTTCGCGGTGCTGTTCCACTCGGGGAACCCTCAGCGCATCCCATACCCAAACCAGCAACACAGTCTTTAAAATTGCTCTTTGTTGGCGCTGATGGATTTCGCAAGGGCTTAGTTCCTCTAGTGGAAGCTATAGAGGAATTACGTCGTGGTGGAGTGAATATCGAACTCACTGTCATCTCCTCGGTTACGCAATCGAGTTATGTTTTTGGGACAGTGACACCATCCGCAGAAGCTTTGCGCCAGAAGCTTAGCGAACTCCCCTGGATCGACTATTATCCAGCAATGTCCAATGCCCAAGTCCGCCAACACATGCGTAACCATGAGCTTTTTGTGTTACCAAGCCTCGATGAATCCTTGGGATGGTCTGCGATCGAAGCAGGGATGGAAGGACTAGCCTCGATTGTCACAAATGCGTTTGCGCTCCCAGAGTTAGTGGAAGACGGCAAAACTGGACGACTCATACCTATTGACCTTAACGAGCAGCAGCGCTGGCGGGGATTATTCTTAAAGGGTTCCTGCAAAGATGAAGCGATACTCGAAGCCAACCAAGCTATTAAGCAGGGGCTAATCGATGCTCTCCAGCAGGTAGCTAGCAACCGTAGCCTGATGGAGAAATGGGGACAGGCTGCTCGCGAGAAAATGTACCGTATGTACCATCCCGTGAAAGCCGCTGAAGCCTTGCAACAAATTTACGATTCTGCATTGCATTGAGGAACGACTAACTTCTGTTCACCCAATGGGACGGGACTTTCATATCAATCTCCAATCTCCAGCTTACAATAAATGAATTTTCCTATTACTTTGAAGGTAAGCCATGAGTAATGTTCTATAGAGTTTTATAGACAGATATAGCTGAGCAAAAAAACATTAATTCTGTTCATAACTCTATTAAAATGCTTTTAGTCTACTCTTCAATGCAAGTAGCTGGAGTATTGCAAGAAACATCTAGTATTTTCATTGGATATCGAAACTAAAAATCCTTATTTATAAGGGGGTCAGCACTTTCTGTGTTGACAAACCATTGGAAAACACTCGCGCTTTAATAAGTAAGTGCAATCTTCTTTCAATTTAGTTAGTAATGGAACTTATAATATTCAAATTCAAGAGAAAGAAAATAGTAAAACTATTTGCTTTAATTGCATGTTTTATACTAGCTTTCACCGGAATGCTAATCTATGCAAACTTCAAAAACAACCTTCAGCTATTCAATTCATTCCCATTAAAATATGCAAATCTAGTTAATCAATCTAGTAATTCATATTTAGGCACTAACCTTAACCATATTAATGATTCGTCAACCGAAATGCCTTTTTTAGATGCCTTTAAAACGTCTCGACAATGGATTACTCAGTGCAAATCAGAAGAACTAGGGTGTAGTGGTTCTTGGAGTACTAATGAATTGGACAAACTAGACTTAGACGAACAAGGTTGGGTTAAATCCTTACCTGCTCCAGAAGAGCCTCCCGAATATACTCGCGTCGGTACCTTGTTGTTTAGAGATATCGGTCGTTACCCTGGAGGAAGATATGTAGTTCTCTATGATGGAGAGGGTAATATAGAGTACAAGTTTGATGCGACCAAAGATACAGCAGCTTCAAAACCAGGACGAGATATTATTAACGTAACTCCATCAAACGCTGGCATTTACCTGATAATTACATCTACCGACCCCAACAAAACAGGCAACTATCTTCGCAATATCCGTGTTATTCAAGCTGAGTACGAAGAAACCTACCAAACTCAAATCTTTAATCCGAAATTTATAAAAAAGATTAACCCATTTAAAACCATTCGCTTTATGAACTGGATTAAAACTAATGATTCCAATCAAAGTGAATGGAAAAATCGCCCAAAACTCGATAATGCTTCATACGGACGTGAAAACGGTGTCCCTTTAGAAATCATGGTTGAACTTGCCAATCGACTAAAAAGCGATCCGTGGTTTAATATCCCCCACATGGCAACTGATGAATATATCACTAACTTTGCTCAGCTAGTTAAAGAGAGCTTAAATCCAGAACTAAAGGTATATGTAGAATTTTCTAATGAAGTTTGGAATTCGCAGTTTAAACAACAACGCTATGCTTTACAACAAGGACAATCCAGGTGGGGAAAGGATAAAAAAGACGCCCATATGCAATGGTATGGCATGCAGACGGCTCAAATGTGTGATATCTGGAAAAGTACTTTTGGGAATCAAAAAAATCGCGTGGTATGCGTGATGGGAACTCAAACAGCTTGGAAAGGTTTGGAAGAGTCTGCTTTAGAATGCTCGTACTGGGTGGCAGAAGGTAACAAACCTTGTTATCAGCATGGCATAGATGTTTATGCCATAGCTGGGTACTTCGGTAGACATTTAGGAGATGCTGAGAATTCTAGTCAAGTAGAGTCCTGGCTGAGCAACTCAGATGGTGGGTTCGGTAAAGCCTTCAAAGAATTGAGTGACAGTTTGAGTCAGGAATATGAAAATTTTATCTATCATGCTAATGTTGCTAAGCAAAAAGGACTTAAATTAGTAGCTTATGAAGGGGGGCAACATATTGTTGGTCGTCAGGGAGTAGAGAATAACGATAAACTAACAAACTTCTTTATAGAACTGAATAGGCGCCCCGAAATGTATGAGTTATATACACAACTACTAAATCAATGGAAAAGAGCTTGCGGAACTCTATTTATACACTACTGCGATATTCGTAAACCTAGTAAATGGGGGAGCTTTGGGGCTTTGGAATATTTAGATCAAGATAGTTCGCCAAAATATGATGCTCTCATTGACTTTCTCGCTCAAAATTCATGAATTGGAAAACATTAGATAGCCATCAAAGCCTAGCCTAATTGTAGGGTGGGCATTGCCCACTGAAACTCTGTAGTTCAAGTCCCGATAAAATCAGGGCAATGACCACTCTACCTTTAATTCTGTTCATCCTAGTTATCGCCTCAATATGAATCAATTGTCGAATTCAGCAGGAAAGCCTTGAAACAAGTTGGATTGGTTATCATCGGACGCAATGAAGGTCAACAACTGCGCCAGTGCCTACTTTCTGTTATCGGGAAAGTTGCACGCATTGTCTACGTTGATTCAGGCTCAACAGACGGCAGTGTTGAGATGGCTCAGTCTCTCGGTGTAGATGTGGTTAAACTTGACCCGTCTACACCTTTTACAGCAGCTCGCGCCAGAAATGAAGGGTTTGCTCATCTACTGCAAGCCAATGCAAAAATTGAATTTGTGCAATTTGTAGATGGTGACTGTGAAGTAGTTGAAGGATGGTTTGAGCGTGCTCAACGTGAACTTGAGACTCAACCCAATATTGCTGTAGTCTGTGGTCGCAGGCGCGAACGTTTCCCTGAATTATCTATCTACAACCAATTGTGCGATATAGAGTGGGATACACCTGTTGGTGAGGCGAAAGCGTGCGGCGGTGATTCTATGATGCGCGTAGAAGCCTTTCAACAAGTCGGGGGTTTCAATCCTACCCTAATTGCTGGCGAAGAACCAGAACTATGTGTGCGACTGCGTCAGAAGGGGTGGAAAATTCTCCGCCTCGACGCGGAGATGACTCTGCATGACGCACAAATGACACATTTTAGCCAATGGTGGAAAAGAACACTCCGAGCAGGCCATGCCTATGCGGAAGGAGCCTGGTTACATGGTCGCAGCTCCGAGCGTCATTGGGTTAAGGAAAGCCGAAGCATTTGGTTCTG